>JAKQBR010000039.1 GCA_029574005.1 Deltaproteobacteria bacterium
TACGACAAGCTCAAGCAGGAGATCGAACGCATGGTGGGCGAGATCAACGGCAGATACACCGAGGTGGGCTGGATCCCCATCCACTACATCTTCCGCTCGCTCAACCGCAGTGAGCTGATCGCATACTACAAGACCTGCGAGATCGCCCTGATCACCCCGCTCAAGGACGGCATGAACCTGATTGCCAAGGAGTACTGCGCCAGCAATATCGAGGAGAAAGGCGTCCTGATCCTGAGCGAATTCGCCGGCGCCGCCTCGCAGCTCTATCAGCATGCCGTTACGGTCAACCCCTTCGATGTACAAGGCACTGCCGATGCGATTCATAAGGCCTTTACGATGGACCATGATGAACGCCAGGCGCGCATGCGCAAACTCAGACGCTTGGTCCAGCACTACGACATCTTTTTCTGGGTCGACACCTTCCTGCGCACGGCAATCGCCAAGCGGCTGGAAGATTTCCCGCAGATGGAGATGTTCGTGCCGACATCGGTTCCCTATGGCCATCATGCGGTCTGAAATCCGGGGCGCGAACGTTCCTGCATCATGCGGCGGCCCCATAAAGGTCGGTACAGCTCATGGCAGCAACAAAAAAAGAGGCAGGCCGTGGCCTGCCTCTTGACTATGGCATGTCAGTCCTGATTTCCGATGTGTTAAGCCTTGGCCTTGTGCCCGCGTGGTTTGAACAGCACTGCAATGACCAGACCGGCAATGAGCAATGCGGCGGCGATAAAGAGCGCCTGCGATTTGAACTGGGCGAATACCAGCGGTCCGACGATGCCGGCCGCGGCCCAGGCCGTAAGCATGAAGCCGTAGACCTTTCCGATATAGCCCGGTCCGAAGTTATCGGCCGCAAAGGCCGGCATAGTGGCGAATCCGCCGCCGTAGCAGGCCAGCAGATAACACGCCGCGATCATGAAGATCCAGTAATTGCTCAGGATGCCCATGGCCACCAGGATATAGATAACGGCCTGCGAGGCGAACATGAAGCCGAAGACACCCCGGCGTCCGATGCTCTTCACGTCGGAGACACGGGCCCAGAACAGACGTCCGAGTCCGTTGAAGATGGCCGAGATGGAAACCACGGTGCCGCCAGCCGCCGCCAGGGTCTTGGTAAGCGCCTCGGGATTATTGAGGATGTTGGGATCGGTCACCAATGGTCTGTAGTAATCCTGCGCCAGGGGCGAGAGCTGCGAGATAAGGCCCAGACCGGCCGATACGTTCAGGAACAGCATGCCCCAGAGCATCCACCACTGAGGGGTCTTGACCGCCTCGTCAAAGGTGAATGAGTCCGCGGCCGATACAGCAGAAGCCGCCGGGGTGAAACCGGACGGGAGCCAGCCCTTGGGCGGATTGTCGAACAACTGGGCCGCGCCGGTGACCAGAACCAGGAAGATCACGCCCCAGATGTAGAAGGTCATGGCCACGCCTGATGCGGTCATGCCGCCCTTGAAAGAATTGATCATCTCAGGCGCAATCTTGCCCATGAAGAAGGCGCCTAATCCGAAGCCCATGACCGCCAGCCCGGTCACCAGACCGCGCTTGTCAGGGAACCAGCGGATGAGGGTGGCGATGGGGGTCACGTAGCAGAAACCGTTGCCCAGGCCGCCGATAATGCCGTACGACAGGTACAGCAGCGGCAGGCTGCCCACCTGGTCGGCTACGCCGGAAAGCAAGGTGGCGACGCCGAAGAGGATGCCG
>JAKQBR010000043.1 GCA_029574005.1 Deltaproteobacteria bacterium
TTTAGGTATCTAACCAGCTCCTTCAAGGGGACCGTTTCCTGGTGCCAAAGCCAGAGAGCGTCCATGTACCTTGCTAATATTACATGATAATTACATTTCTACTGTCGAAGATGGGTCAAAGACTATATGCCGCTAGATGGGATCTTGATCGTGCACTATGACCAGAGGAGCATGTCTCTCATCGTGCTTGCCGCTGCATCGAGGATCCCCCTGAATCTGAACAAAAACAGCCATACGGTCATCCAGTTTTCACCGGAGGCGCATCAGGAGCTGAACAGGGCGAAACCAAACATCCGCATTTACAATAACGCAGAGGGAATTCTGTCCAAGAACATGTGGGGAACCCTGGGCTTCATGGACAAGTCGAGCATTCTGCTCACCGTGGAGTTCAAGGGGAAACGGATCGGGGGGGTCATCTTCTTCTGCAGGGGACAGAACAGGTATTCCGAGTGGCATGCGGAACTCGTCAAGCAGCTCTATAAGCCCTTTTCCATAGCCCTGGCCAACAGCCTGCAATACCAGGAAATCGTCGACATCAAGGAACTGCTGGCGGACGACAACAGGTCCTTGAGGCAGGAACTGCATGGGAAGCCGCACTCCGAGATCATCGGCGCTCACGACGGACTGAAGGACGTCATGAAGGCGGTCGAACAGGTTGCACCGCTCACCAGCCATGTACTCCTGCTGGGTGAGACGGGCGTGGGCAAGGAAGTCATTTCCAACGCCATCCACTATTCATCGCCGCGGGGGAGCGGCCCCTTTGTCAAGGTCAACTGCGGCGCCATCCCCGACGGGCTTATCAACACCGAGCTGTACGGCCATGAGAAAGGCGCATTTACCGGCGCTCTGTCAAGGAAGTTCGGGCGTTTCGAGTTGGCCAATGGCGGTACGATCTTTCTCGACGAGATCGGCGACCTGCCCGCACATGCGCAGGCAACTCTCCTGCGCGTGCTCCAGGAGAAGGAGATCGATCGTGTAGGAGGGACAACACCCGTAAAAGTGGATGTGCGGGTCATTGCCGCCACACACAGGGACCTGCAAGAGTTGGTGAGCAAAGGGGATTTCAGGGAAGACCTCTTCTTCCGGCTCAACGTGTTCCCCATTGTCATACCGCCGCTGCGGGAGCGGAGGTCCGACATCCCGGACCTGGTCCACCATTTTATCGTGAAGAAGTCCCAGGAGATGAACCTCGGGAGAATCCCCGTGATTGTTCCGGGGACCATGGAGCGGCTCATGTCCTATGATTGGCCTGGGAACGTGCGTGAACTGGAAAATGTCGTGGAGCGCGCCCTTATCAGGAACCGCGCCCTGGATCCCAGGAGGCCGCTCGAATTCGAAGACTTCCTCCCCTGCCTTCAGGCCCCGGCGCACCCATCGGGCGCCGTGACCATGCAGGAAGCGGAAGACGTGCGCCCCCTGGATGACGTCATGAGAGACCACATTCAGGCTACGCTCGCGAGGGTTGGAGGGAGAGTCCAGGGACCCGGCGGTGCCGCGTCCCTCCTCAAGGTCAAACCGAACACCCTGCGGCACCGGATGCGCAAGCTGGGTATCCCGTTCGGGAGAAAGGTCTGACCACCCAAGCTCAAGGCGTTAAGACACCGTGATGAAAATGGTTCCGCATGGTTACAGAGAACCTCCGTATATCTCCAGAGATGCACACTAGCGTCCGACAGCAGAACGCAACAGTCATGAGTTTTTCAGCGAGGCCCTCTCTTCAGCGCTGGACAACACCTGCGTTTCCATACTACAAGGGGGCAAACCCCAAGGAGTGGCAGCATGAAGGAGCACTGGAAAAAGCTTGGATCGCGCATGGTCTACCGCAACCCTTTGGCGGGCCTGCGGGAAGACCGCTACCATTTCCTGCCGGGCGATATCGTGAAGGATTTTTTCGTGCTCGAGTTCGGCGACTGGGTGAACATCATCCCCATGACCGCCGACGGCCGCATCGTCATGGTCCGCCAGTTCCGGCACGGCACGGACAGCGAGACGCTCGAGATCCCGGGCGGGCTGATCGACGACCATGAGCGCGACCCGAAAACCGCGGCGCTGCGCGAGCTGGAGGAGGAGACCGGCTACACCAGCACGGACGTGATCCACTTGGGCACGGTTGAACCCAACCCTGCCATCCAGACCAACCGCTGCCATACCTACCTGGCGCGCGACGTCAGGCTCATTGGCCTCCAACGGCTGGACCCCACCGAATCCATACGGGTCGAGCTGATGAAAAAGGCCGCGGTCTATGAAAAGATGAAGCGGGGCGAGATCACGCACGGCCTGGTCGTGGCCGCCTTCGCGCACCTCATGCTCTTCGAGTATCGCACTTGAAAAGCCAATATTTCGCACCACCCGCTTCGCTTGAGACACAGAGAAAATCGAATTGTTTTTCTCGTTCGCTGCGCTCTCTCAAAAAGTTGAGGATCAAAGAGAGATTGTTGACTACTTGCATTACATATCTCTTTCCCTCCCTTCCTCGGGAGGGAAAGAGAAACCATTCCTGGTTTGTCTTGCTCCGTGCCCTCTGCGGCTCCAGCGAGCGCTGCGAGCGGGTGGTAAAAAATTGATCCTTCACTGCGCTCAGGATGACAGGAGAGAATACCCTTTCCTTGACACTTAACCACTGAACACTTAAAACCATTCTTCCTCCGGCCAACCAGGGAGCATAGAAACCGGCGTGGTCTTCTTCGCCTTGATCTGCCGCACCAGGTCTTCGAGGTTCGCCACCGGCTCGGGGAAGATGGTGCCCAACGTGCCGATCTCCTCCAGGCGGTGGGCGTCGCTGGCGCCGGTTGCGGCCCTGTCCAGCTTTTCCGCCGCTGCCTTGGCCTTGTCCAGACCGGAGCGCGTATGGTGCGGATGGTAGACCTCGATGCCGTCCTGATCGAGCTCATATAGCAGATCGCCCGCTCCCAGGAAACGCATGTCGCCGCGGTAGGGGTGGGCGGCGATAACGATGCCGCGGCGCTCGTGGATCAGGCCGATCAGCGCCTGCGGTGTCAGCGGGCGTTCGATGATGATCTCGGGCCCGAAGATGAGAAAATCGCCCTTGGTGCGGCCTTCGGCGTCATGGCACCTTATCTCCTGGCCGGGCAACAGGATAATGTTCAGGCCGCGGGCGTCTCGCTGAAGTGCCTGCCATTCCCAGGAAAGCCAGGGTCGGTCGTGCTCGGTGATACAGATGCCGTCCAGCCCGACGGCGGCGGCGCGTCTGATGTGCTCGACCGGATCGGTTATGCTGCAGGGGGAGTAGGCGGCCGTGTGGGTATGGATATCCATGATGAACATTGCGGTCTCCTTAAGGTTTCTCGTCAGGACTTTATGAGCGGGATCTGCTTCCCGGTGGGCTTGAAGGCCTCGAAGGCGTGCAGGCGCCGTTCCGTGCCTACCTCATAGGTGGTTTTGACCCCGCTGGATAAGGCGAACACGGGCTGGATCTTGACCCCGCTCTGGTGGAAGCCCAGGCGGGACTTCTTGTCGAACACCGGCCCCTGGTGGAAACGCCTGACCGCGGGGGTCACGACCAGCCCCTTGAGATAGGAGGCGGTCTTCTTCTTAAGGCGGTAGACGTACTCCTCAACCAGTGATCCGTAGCGCTCGGTCTTGATGAACACGGCATAGGACAGCGCCTCAAAGAGCGGCACGTTCAACGTCTGCGAACGCTGGTCAAAGCCCTTGTCCGTGAACACGGTCTGCTGGATATCGGCCCGCAGGCTCCCCTTCTGTTCGCCTTCGTGCAGGCAGAGCACGGACTCGACGTTCTTGTCACCGCCGCCCCCGGGCGTGATGGAGTTGACGATCTCCGGGGCGATCATGAGCCGGCCCCAGCGGGGAGATCCCGGATTGGTGAGCTTCTCGATTTGAATCTTCCAGGCGAAGCTATCGCCGTCCACCAGGAAGACCTTGACCACCTTGAACTCCATGGTCTCGGAACGCATGGCCAGCTTCTGGACCGTGGCAAGCTCGACCTCGACCTTGCGCCCCTTGCGGCGTACGGCAGTGATATCGAACATGGCCGTATCGAGATCGCCGATCTTGACCCTGTCGGCGCCGTCGATGGTCAGCACATTGACCCTGAGCGAGTCGCGGCAGCGCTCCAGGCGCGACTGCCGGCCGTCGAGCTGGATGCACAGGTCCGAGTCGGCGTCGGTATGCAGCAGGCATTGGCTGTAAAAACCGACGGCCGGAAACACGGGCAGGTTGGCCAGGATATCCGCGCCGAAGGCCAGGAGGTCTTCGTACTTGCCGCTCATGAGATACGGCGAGTGGACCTGGTGGTGGACAATGGTCCCGCCCTTGCGCGAGATGATCAGGTTCTGGTGGTAATTGGTGATGACGGCCTCGTCGCTGCCGTCCTTGTCCCAGTCCTTGAGCACGGCATAGGTCTTTTTCTTGTCGCTTTCCCTGCCGGTCAGGCGCTCCATGAGGGCATCGCCCAGTTTCTGGGCAATGGCGCAGTAGCCCAGCCCGGTCAGGTCGAAGGACGCGCAGGAACCGAAGGAAGGGTGGCGACTGGCCCAGCGGGGGTCCTCCTGGTAGACCAGGTTGCGGATGCGGTTGATGATGTCGTAGCCTTTCGCCTCGTCCCCGCCCCAGTACTGTTTGAGGAAACGCCGCACAAAGTCGCTGCGGCGCTGGCTGGCCATGAACTTGTCGTTGATCCATTCCAGGAGCAGATGGTCGGCCTGGCGCTTGCGCAAGCCCTTGGAGGCCTTCTCCAGCACCACGCGGTCGATCCGCTCCTGCGTCTCTTCCAGCTGCCGCAAGACCGAAATGACCCGCCTCAATTGCGGGTCCACATACGACACCCCCCGGATGCCGCGCTTCATGGCCCAGTTCTCGAACTCGGGAGAGCTGGCGCTGGTCTTGATGGGATAGGTGTCCACGTAGCCGAAGGTCTCGAAATAGCCTCGCAAGCTCGTGAAGCGCTCCTGGGAATGGTGATTGGCGAGATCGACGAATTCGGCCAGCCACGCACCGTCGCCCTCGGGGTCGAGTGAAGACTGTCCCAAGGTCTCGGCGTCCGCATAGATCAGCAGCAAGGGCGGGATGTCCCGCCCGGACTTCTTGCGGATCAACGCGCCGGCCTCCATGGCCCTTTCCCGTATGATATCGAGGTATTGGGCGGGCGTGCAGGGCGGGTCGGTCCCGAAGAGCGATTTCTTCTTGAGGAAAAAATAGCGCAGCTGGGCGTGGATCGGCGCCACGAAGAACTCCCTCCCCAGGATCTCGTCGCGGTAGATGCCGTGCAGTCCGGACTCGGCAAAGGATGATACCGTGGTCTTCTGCGCCGGGTCGCTCACGCCGAAATAGCGGTGGGTGGGGTCGTTGAGCATGGCGGTCTCCGGCGCATCGGTACGGAAGAAGGTCTCGACGTCGAGATAGAAGAGCGGCTGGGCATCGAAGCGCGCCAGCGCGCGCGTGAGCTGCACGATGAGGTTTTCACCGCATTCGCGCTCCGGGATATGGAAGGCGTCCCAATCCTTGGGCTCCAGGCCGAAGGCCTCCCGGGCCAGGTCCTGATAGAGGCCGACCTGGTAGTAGGTATCATCCGGCCGCGAGGACAACTGCGTGAAGGACTCGTCGCCCAAGCCGCCCACGATCCTGACCGCGCCCTGTTCGACAAGCCTCCGCAGGGCCTGGATGTATCCCGGTTTGCTGCGCAGCGTATACTGCAGCAGCGGCCCGGAGAAATGGATGTTCATCGTGAATCCGGGGTGCGCGCGGCGAACCCTTTCCAAAAACCCCAGCCAGGGATCGTATGAGTTTTTGAAGACGGCATGCAGGGTTTCTTCGGCCTGAAAATGCGGCTGGTGAAAATGCGCGCATAAGGCTATATAGAATTCCATCCCAACTCTCCCCCGGGCAGGGATACTAGCGCAATGTCACCTCATGGTCAAGGCGCGGGGATGTACGCCATCGCGCGCACGTCTTACAAGCGCCGCCATAAGCCCTTGAGGGAACCGTTCATACCTTGAATCCCAACACGGCCTTGACCAGCATGAGCTTCTTGGCCAGGCCGCCCTGCTTGTTGCGCTCGATCTCCTCGTAGAGTTCGTGGAAGTCGCGCGGGGGCACGAAATGGTCCTCCTTGGGCACCAGGGACAGGGCATGGCTCGGGCAGGTGGAGACGCACAGGCCGCAGCCGATGCACCTGAGGGGGTCGATCGCCACGGCCTGCTTGCCCTCGAAGGCGATCGCGTTCAAGTGGCAGCGCCTGCCGCAGAGCGTGCAGCCTTTGCACAGCCCCGGATTCAGGCTGGCGCGGTAGTTGCTCTCCACGAACTCGGCCGCGCGGGGCATCATCTTCACGATCTGCAATACCCCGCAGCAGCACCCGCAGCACGAGCACACGAACTGCGGCTCCTGGGCCGTGGCCGGCAGCAGGATCAGGCCGTCCTTTTCGTTCTGATCGAGGATGGCGAGGGCCTCCGCTGGGGAGATGGCCCGGCCCCAGCCGTGGCGCACGAACATGTCGCTGTAGTCCCGGAAACACATGCACACCTCGCGGCGCTCGGTGGTCCGGCACGGCTTGCCCAGCCACCCCATGGACACCTTGCAGACGCAATCGGTAATGGCGATGCGGTCCCCGGCCTCTTCCACCATGCGGCGTATGTCGTCATAGGCCGCCACGGCCATGCTGGGCGTGAGGCTCTGATTGATCGGTATCACGCGCGCCTGCCGCGGCTTCGAAGCGATCCATTCCGCGCAATAGCCCTGCATGAAGTAGTCGCGCAGATTTAAATAAAACCCGGTGGTCACGCGTTTGATCTGCAGTTCGAACATACCCACCACCAGGGGGTGGCAGGCATAGCGCGTCTGATCGCCGTTCCTGACCACGAAGAGACAGCCCTTCTTTTCCATCGCATCCAGCAGATTGCGGAGCTGATCCTCGGTATATCCATGTCCCCTCGCCCGCTCGAAGATGGCCTCGAAGGGTTCTGGCCGCCAGTTCAGGTGCAAAGCGGCCCGCGCCTCCTCCGGGGTGAACAGGCCTTCCAGCAGCTTGAGCTCCACCCCGGTCGGGGTGGCAGGATAGCCGACCGGCAAGGTATTCAAATGCTTTCTGAGCCTTTTATACTCTTTCCTGGCCTGGGCCTTCAGGCGCAGCTGCCCCATGGCCGTGTTATGGATCACGCGCATATCATCGATTTTCACGGATGCTTTCCTCCAGACCATACATCCTGGCATATTTTGATTTCGAGTAACAGAAAAAACATTCTGGCAGATATAAGAGAATCCCGGTTCCCGATCAAAATTGAAACCCATATTTCTGATAGTTATTTATAGTCTGATTATCCCTTCATTGAGCAGAGATCGCTGGAAGGAATATTTAATCTCATAACTT
>JAKQBR010000077.1 GCA_029574005.1 Deltaproteobacteria bacterium
GCGGCCGCGGGCTGGGGTGGGTCGATGATACCATCGTGGCCGAGGAGATCGGCGTGGCCAGTTATTCCCTGGCCTGCCTCTGGGGCGTGGGCGCCGATATCGTGGCCGAGGCCGTCTGCAGCTTCGGGACCGAGAAACTTAAACACGATATCGTCGTGCCGCTCCTCAAGGGAAGGGTCTACGCCGCCGAAGGGCTGACCGAACCGCGCGGCGGCTCGGACTTCTTCGGCGCCACCACCAAAGCCGTGCGAGACGGGAACGGCTACCGCCTCACGGGACAGAAGCGTTTCATCGTGGGCGGGGAAGGCGCGGACTGGTTCCTGATCTATGCCAAGACGGATGAGCAGGCCCCTTCCCACAAATCCATCACCGCCTTCATGGTGCCGCGCACATCCGGTGTAAAATCCGAATATCTCTACGGCCTCATGGGCGTGCGCGGCGGGGGCGCCGCACGCATCACCTTGAAAGACGTCTTCGTGCCCGACGAGTATGTGCTCAATACGGTCAACGGCGGGTTCGATGTCTTTCAGCGCATGATGATCCCGGAACGCCTGGGCACCGCGGCCATGACCATCGGCAGCGTCCGTCCGGCCCTGGAGATCGCCAGCAAGTACACCGGAAAGCGCAAGGCCTTCGGTCTGCCGATCAACGCCTTCGAGGCCGTGAGCTTCAAGATCGCCGACAGCGTCATGCTCTTGGACGCCGCGCGCTCACTGGTCTATGCCACGGCCTTAGGCATAGACTCCGGTACGGTCAGCCCGGGACGCTGCCGCCGCATGGTCTCCGAATCCAAGAAGTTCGTGACCGAGGCCTGCTGGGATGTGGCCAACATGGCCATGCAGACCATGGGCGGGATCGGTTACACGAGCGTCTACCCCCTGGAACGCATCTTGAGGGACATGCGCCTGTCCATGATCTGGGTCGGCACCAACGAGATCATGCAGTACATCACCCAGCTGGAATGGTACAAGGAGTTTGAGAAGAGCATCTCGAAGACCGACCAGCGCGACAGCGAAGCCGACGCGCTCAATTCCGATGCGGTCGAGGAAAAGGTCTTTGAATAGCTTGCATCGGCAGCGGAAACCGGCATAACGTCACGCCTGAGCGAAGGACACGATGCGTTCACGGATGGAGCACCGCTACCGCAGATTATCCTGGCTGACGGACCTGGGCGGCATCAAGAGCGCCCTGGCCGAGATGCACGGGCTGGGTATGCCCCGGCAGCCGCGGCTCAATACGGCCGTTACGAGAACGGCCGATGATCCGCTCTTTGACGAAGCCTGGTTCTGCGCCACGCTCACGGACATGCTCACACATCATCCTGCCAACCGTCTCGAATACCCCTTCGCCGCCGAGCACATCTTCGAGGCCCCCCTGGTGGGGTTCGCAGCCGGCGACGATCTGCTGTTCGATGAATTCAAACGCATCATCGGGCCCCACCATTTCACCCCGGCCGAGATCATGGCCTGGCAGGCGCGGAATCAGGGCGTGGCCGCGCCCAAGCCTGAGGATATGAGCGTGGTCTGTCTCATCATGCCCTTCTCCAAAGCCACCATCGATGACAATGCCCGGCAAAAGGAGTGGCTGTCCGAACGATGGGCCCAATCCCGGCTCATGGGCGAGATCTTCAGCCAGACCCTGGTGCGCGACATGGTGACCTTGCTCATGCGCCAGGGTATCCTGGCCGTGGCCCCGGACGCCACCCCCCTGTTCCGTAAAAAGCACTACCCGGAAGTCGGCTGGGCCTCGCCCTGGTCGCACCGCCACGTGGCCTATGCCGCCGGCCTAGGGACTTTCGGAATGCACGATTTCCTTATTACCGAGAAGGGCGCGGCGCATCGCATCACCAGCTTCGTGGTCAACGTGAGGCTGCGACCCAACCACACGCGGCCAGAAGATATCCATGCCCATTGCCTGCATTACCAGGGACGTGAGTGCATGGCCTGCGCGCGGCGCTGCCCGGCACAAGCCATTTCCGTTGCCGGCGGCCACGACAAGGAGGCCTGCGCCGAGCGCTGCAAACGCTCAGTCCCGTACGTGAACAGGAATTATCACATCTTCATCTATGGCTGCGGATTATGTTCCACCGGCGTTCCCTGCGCCACGGGCATCCCGTCCGCGCTGTCTCGGGAAGACGATACGCGCTGAGGTAGGCCGCCCTCGCCGTGAGGCCCACGGGGCCTCGAACAGGGGCCTTAGAAACGCGACATCCTGTTGCGGTTGAGCCAGTCCCTCACAGCCAGGCCCGTGCCGAAATCCCAGGGCTCAACCTGCTCGGGAGGCAGGACCTTGACCTCGGCAAGCTCATCACCCAGGGTTATGGCCCCCATCCCGGCCACGACATGGTAGGCGACGATGAGCTGATTCATCTGCTCGAAGGTATAGACACCGATAAAATCGACCCCCGCCGCATCCAGGCTCAGCTCTTCTTTCACCTCGCGCACCACTGCCTGCTCGGGGGTTTCGCCTTTTTCCAAAAATCCGGTGATTAAGCCGAACATGCCCTCAGGCCAGGACTTGTTGCGGGCCAGAACGAGCTCGCCATGGTATTCGACCAGGGCCGCCACTACCGGCGTGGGGTTGTCCCAGAAGACATACGGGCATCCTTCCCTCGAGCACATGCGACGCTCCTTGGCGTCGATAACGGTGGTCTTGAGTTCGGCTCCGCAATACGAACAGAAGTTCATCTGCGCCATCGTATTTCCTCCCTCGGAGTAAGTATAATGGAATATCGTCACGAGGTCCATAACCTTCCCGGGGGTGGGAATTGACTCACGCGCGGTTTCCCTGTATGAGGATGAGTCACAGCATGCCTTGGGGGCGGAATCGATGGGCAAGGCCTTAAGGACATGTACGACGCACGGAGAGGATATGCACATGGTCAGGGTAGCGTTTGTAGGCTGGCGTGGAATGGTCGGTTCGGTGCTCATGGACAGAATGCTGGCGGAAAATGACTTCAAAGGCTTCGAGGCCACCTTCTTCACCACCTCGCAGGTGGGAGGCAAGGGCCCTCAAGTCGGGATGGACATCCCACCCTTGAAGGACGCCTATGACATCAAGGCCCTGGCTGACGCGGATATCGTGGTCACCTGCCAGGGCGGCGACTATACCAAGAAGGTCTACCCTGAGATCCGCGCCGCGGGCTGGAAAGGCTATTGGCTGGACGCGGCCTCG
This sequence comes from Deltaproteobacteria bacterium, assembly GCA_029574005.1. Taxonomy (GTDB): domain Bacteria; phylum Desulfobacterota; class Desulfomonilia; order UBA1062; family UBA1062; genus JAKQBR01. The sequence goes on from JAKQBR010000077.1 coordinate 3,175, forward strand.
GCCCTGCGCATGCAGGCAGACAGCATCATCGTGCTGGACCCGGTCAACCGGGACGTGATCGACAAAGGCCTGGAGACGGGTATCAAAGACTATGTCGGCGGCAACTGCACCGTAAGCCTGATGCTCATGGGCATCGGCGGCCTCTTTAAACAGGGTCTGGTGGAATGGATGACCAGCATGACCTATCAGGCGGCTTCCGGCGCCGGCGCCAACAACATGCGTGAACTCGTGGCCCAGATGGCGGCCATCGGCACGGCCTCGCAGAACCTGCTCGAAGACCCGGCCTCCACGGCGCTGGACCTCGACCGCCGCGTCATGGAGACGTTTGCGAAGGATGCCTATCCGACCGAATATTTCGGCGCGCCGCTGGCGGCCAGCCTCATCCCCTGGATCGATTCAGCCATGGAAAGCGGCCAGACCAGGGAGGAATGGAAAGGCCATGCCGAGACCAACAAGATCCTGGGCAATGCCATACCCATCCCAATCGACGGCCTGTGCGTACGCGTGGGCTCTATGCGCTGCCACTCGCAGGCCCTGACCATCAAGCTCACCAGGGATATCCCGCTGGAAGAGATCATCCGGATCATCGCGAGCGCCAATGAGTGGGTAACGGTCGTGCCCAACAACAAGGCCGATACCCTCAAGGAGCTCACCCCGGCGGCGGTCTCGGGCACGCTCTCGGTGCCGGTGGGCCGCATCCGCAAGCTCAATATGGGGCCGGATTATCTGACGCTGTTTACCTTGGGCGATCAGCTCCTCTGGGGTGCGGCCGAACCGATCCGCCGCATCCTTCAGATCGTGCTCAACCGTCTGGGTTCAGGAAAGTGACCATACCCAAGTCCCGCCGGCCATCCAGCGGGGCTTGGGGGGGGGAGCCGCATCATTCATGCCCCGTCATTTTTCATGATGTAGGGGTAGAGGCTGTTCATAAGGACATCCACCAGGACGCGTTCGATTGAGATGCGCTTCTCCAGGATGGACATGTAGATGTATCCTTCCGCGAGGCATACCACATGCAGTGCTACGGCCGGCATGTCTATTGCCGGGTTCAAAAGGCCGGAATCGACACCCTCCCGAAGTAGCTGAGCTATGAGATCGATCAGCTGATTTTTGTAGGCGCTTACCTGGGGCCTGAAATTTTCCTCGGGTTTGTCCGAGGTCTGCAGGGCGGCGAAATGGACCATGTGGTTAAGCGCGACGTTTTCCGTGTAGATGGTGCTGAAGGATTGCAGGACGTTGTAGAGCTTCTCCAGGTAGGGTTCTTGAGAGTTGATGGCGTTCTGGAAAAGCTCCACATACCTGGTCATGCAGAGGTCCACCAGGTCGGTAAAGAGGGCGGCCTTACTGTCCCAGTACCAGTAGATAAGCGCCTTGCTGCACCCGGCCTCCATGACGATGTCGTCCATGGTAGTGGCTTGATACCCGCGCGCGGCAAAGGTATTGATCGCGGCCTTGGTGATGTCGGCGCGGCGCTGCTCTTCTTTCAAATTCCTTCTGAGTCCGAGTGTCTTGCGTGCCATATGTCCGACATAGTATATGCATGCATAGCATGTCAATGCCCCTGAAGGAGGTTAAGCTCCATTTGACTTATGCCCCCGCAATCGGGTAGCGTGTCGGCATGGACCTTTTCCTGGCGACCTTCCAGGCAGTGGCCACCCTGATGGCCATCGGCTGCTTAGGCTTCTGGCTCATCAGCCGGCATTTCATCGCCGAGCACGCCATGGGGCCCCTCTCCGCCCTGGCGATCGATGTCGCCCTGCCGTGCCTGATCTTTGCCAACATCATCAGCAGCTTCAAACCAGCCAACTCCGGGGCGTGGTGGCTGCTTCCGCTGGCCTGGGCCGTCTTCACCGCCGGGGCATTCGCACTGTCCTTCATCTCTTCATTCCTGGCCGCCCCGGAGACGCGGAGGGAGTTCCGGGCCAGCCTCTTCTATCAGAACGGGATCTTCCTCCCGCTCACGATTATCGCCCAGATATTCGGCCCTGATTCAACCCTGCTGGTGGGCCTCTTTCTCTTCACCCTCATGTATCCGGCCTTCTTTTTCACCACCGCCCCGGTATTTTTCAAGGCCGGCATGAGCTTCAACCGCAGCCGTATAGTGAATCCGGTCCTCATCAGCACGCTGTTTGCCATGGTCATCAAACTGACCGGCGTCGATGTGTTGATCCCGGCCTTCATCATATCGTCATTGAAACAGGTCGGCGCGATCTCGGTCCCACTGCTCATGATCATCGTGGGCGGCAGCATATTCCTGGACTTCCAGCAACCAGGGCGCATCAGGGTGCTGGAGGCCCTGAAGTTCGTGCTGGTGAAAAATGTCATCTTTCCCCTGGCGGCCCTGGGTGTGCTGATCCTGCTGCGCCCGCCGTACCCCATGGCGCTTATCATCATGCTCCAGGCTGCGGTCCCTCCCGTAACGGCCCTGCCGGTGTTCGCAGAACGCTACCAGGGGGACCGCGGCATGGTGAACCAGTTCATGGTGGCAAGCTTTCTGGCGGCCCTGATCACGGTGCCGGCGGTCATCATGCTTTTCGGGCGCTTTTTCTCACCCGGATGACACCGCCCCCGAACTAGGCGTTATGCCCTTGTATCATTCCGGCCAGTTCGAGGCCCCTGTCAATCATGGCACGTCCTGAATGCAGTCCCGGTTCATCGAGTGCTACGCCGTGGCGTATGGACGCATCGAACAGGCCGGTCCCTTCACGGCTGGCCACGGAGGAAGCGCCCAGAGGGCTGATGCAGTGGTGAACGCTGACCGGGATCATCTCAAGCGTGAGGAAGGCCGCGATGTGGGAAAGGTGGGTGGTTTCGAAACCGCCGTGCCTGCCCCAGGCCACGGCGGCGCTGATGCCGATCTTGTTTCTCAGCTTGCCGCCCGCGAGGTTGCCGAAGACGAATACCCGCAGCCGATCGATAAGCGCGGCCATGCGGCCGCTTAACCGCATGAAATATACCGGGCTGGCCAGGATGACGATATCCGCCGCCTCGATCTTTTCATACAACATCTGGCCGGAATCGTCTTGTGAGCAGTATCTGCCCGGCTTCTGGCGCTTGATGCAATAGTTGCAGTGCGTACAGTCCGCAATGTCCATCCGCGAGAGGTTGAAGCCTTCGGTGGTTGCCCCCTGACGGGCGGCATGGTCCAGCATGTACTTCAGCAGGGCCTCGACGTTCCCATCCTTGACGGGGCTGCCGGATATGCCGACGATCTTCAAAGCCATGAAACCTCCTCGTGCATACTGTTCAGTGCCTGGTTCTGATGGTCACGCTCAGGAAGATGCCGCCCAGCAGGAGATAGGAGAAGGCGATGAGCAGGGGCATGTGGTTGGGGGCGTTCCAGGGCAGGTACACCGCACCGCTCGGCAGCACGGAATGGATGAGCCCGAAGGGGCTGAAGACGGCGCAGGCGCCTGCACACAGGGCGGCCATGCGGGGACGGCGGTCGATTAAGAGGGCCAGCATGCTGCCCCACATGAGCGCGGTCAGGATGAAGCCGTTGCTCAGCACGGTCAGGCTCTGCAGCAGGGTCTGCAGGCGCGTCGGGAGCTTGTCGGGCGTGGCGCCGAGCGCTCCCAGAAACTGGCTCAGGATGATGACGACCAGATTGGCGATGACCGGCAGAAAGCTGAAGCTCACGGCCGGCGAGTGTTCCTCGGGCGACTCCTTGTAGGCCTGGCGGATAATCTCAAAGCCGATGAAGATGAAGGTGGGGGCCAGGGCCGCGCGCGGGATGAGGACCACGATCAGGGACAGGACGCCCATGATGGCGCCCAGGCCGACACACAGACCGGCAAGGAGTGTATACCAGAAGGTAGCGCCCATCTTCTTGTAGGCCGGGTGTCCGATATAAGGGGTGGTTTGGTCTACGCCGCCGAAGAAGGCCGCGATCAGGGAGGTGAAGGCCTCGGTCAGAAGGATGTCGCGGGTCCTGTAATCGTCGCCCGCCAGGCGTGCGCTCTCGGTATTGTTGATGCCGCCGATGATGGTCAGGAGGCCGAAGGGTATGGCGATCGGCAGGTACTGGATG
>JAKQBR010000163.1 GCA_029574005.1 Deltaproteobacteria bacterium
GGCCTTCAGCTCTTCGTCGCTCATGCCCTCGGCCGGCTTGACCTTGCCGTCCTCGGCCTTGTAGAACCGGGTGTTCTCGAGCATCACGATGCCGCCGGGCTGGAGCGCCGCGACTTCGGCGTCGGCGTTCGCGCAATCCGGCGCGAAAACGACCGGCCGGCCCAGCAGGTTGGCCAGGTACTCGGCCACCGGCTTCAGCGAGAATTCCGCCTCATACCCCTTGCCCTTCGGCCGGCCGAGGTGGCTCATCAGCACCAGGCTGCCGCCGTTGTCCAGCACGTGCTTGATCGAAGGCAGCGCCCCCTTGATGCGGGTGTCATCTTTGATCGCGCCGTCCTTGATCGGAACATTGAAATCGACACGCATCACAACACGCTTGCCCTTCAAGTCCACATCACGCAGAGTCTTTTTGTTCATGTCACACCTATCCTTTCCGGGGTTGAAAAATGGCCTTTACAATAACACATCCGCTTGTGGAAAGTACACGGGACTTTTGAGGCAATGGGTCGGTGAGAAAAGAATCCCACAACCGCGACAGCCCGTTACCGCGAAAAGCATCCTTCCCTTGTGGCGTCGGGCCTGTTAAACTGGGGGTCATTAAATGCTGATTTGATACGAACTTCACCGTGAATCTTAACCTCATAGAACAGCAAGGCTTCACTCTCATCCAGACCGTTGACGAGACCAGCCAGACCGTGGCATGGAAGGCCGTGCAGCGGACCTTGGAGCGGACGGTCATCCTGCGGATACTCAAACCTGAGGCCGCCTCTGATCCTGCTGCCGTTTCGCACTTTTTGACCATCGCCCGCATCGTTTCACGCATCAAAAGCGAGTCGATCGCGTCGATTTTCGACATCGTCAGCGCCGAGGGCCTGCACTATGTCGTCATGGAGCATGTCGAGGGCCCGACGCTGGAAGAGCTGGTCAGCGCCAACGGTCCGCTGCCGGTGGAGCGCGTACTGCGCATCGCGGCATCGCTCATCGCCAGTCTGGAGCAGTTGTGGGAGTCTGCACATGTCGTGCACCGCAACCTGAAAAGCTCAACGATCCGGCTCGCGGTGCGTGGCGTGGCCAAAATCACCGATTTCAGCCTGGCCATACAAGCCGGTCCCGGTGTCAACGCCACCGCCATGGACGGGGGCAACATCGTCGGCACGCCGTGCTACCTCTCGCCTGAGCAAGCGCAGGGCGCTCACACGCTCACCACGCAGTCAGACATGTATGCGCTGGGGGTCGTGCTCTATCATCTGTCCACCGGCACGGTCCCGTTCGAAAATCAGGATGTGGTCTCCATCCTCGCCGCGCACGTCAAGCAACAGATCCCGCCCCCGCATCACCTGAACCCGGCCCTGCCCGTCTCCTTCTCGTGGTTGCTTCACCGCCTGATGATGAAGAACCCGAACAACCGCTATCCCGATTGGCAGGTTGTTTTACAGGACATCCGCTTCCTGCTCACCGGCAACCAGCCGAGTTGCGTCTGCCCAGGAGAGGAGTATCTCAGCACGATTGAGGCTTTCGACGACAAGGCCATCCCCGTATTGGCCGCTCGGGAGGGTGATCCGCAGATCCGGCTCAAACCCACCCGCCGCACCAGCGGCCGTCTGGCCGCCTACCAGTCCAA
>JAKQBR010000166.1 GCA_029574005.1 Deltaproteobacteria bacterium
TGGTAGATATAGGCGATCACCCGGCGTTTCCAGGGTTCGTCGGGGTAATGGATCTGACCGGTGATGTATTCCAGCAGCGAGGGGAAAAAGGCCTTGCCGCGGTGCTCGGCGTAATGTTCTTCGGCCAGCATGGTCGTGACGCACACGATCTTGGTGGCGGCGAAGCGCAGACCCGTATGGAACTCCGAAAGCTGCGAGAGCACATAACCCGTCAGAGAATTCTTGAGCGCATCGGGCTTGATGAGCACCAGTGTCTGCTCGAGTGGTTTCACATCCATATCCCCTCCTTAGTCGGCTTTGTGCCATCCCGCTTATAATCAAGCCAGACGGATGTCAAGGTCTTCCTGGCGGAAGGCACGGCTTCGTCTTCGCCCGCGACATCCTATCGGTATCATCATTTTTCCAGGCCGCTCCCCACCTTGAACTGTTTCACGGCCGCTGCCATTTCCTGCGACTCGGTGCTCATATTGTCGGCGGCACCGGTAAGTTCCTCCACGGTGGAGGCATTCTGCTGGGTCGAGGCGTCGATCTGGGCGATGGCCCGGCTCAACTCGTCGACGCCCGAGGCCTGCTCGGTAGAGGTGGTGGCAATCTCCTCGATGCTCATGGAGAGCTCACTGATCTGCCGGATCATATGTTCCTGCGACTCTACGGATTTCTTGACAATCTCGTCTCCCGCCTTCACCTTTCCGACCGTATCCTCGATGAGGACCTTGATCTGCTTGGACGCCTCGGCCGACCTCTGTGCCAGCGAGCGGACCTCGTCGGCCACCACGGCGAAGCCTTTGCCATGCTCACCGGCCCGCGCCGCCTCCACGGCGGCATTCAGCGCCAGGAGGTTGGTCTGGAAGGCCACTTCATTTACCGTGGTAATAATGTCCCCGATCTTGCGCGAGGCGTTGGAGATCTCTTGCATGGCCTGCATGAGCTGCTGGGATGCCTCACTGCTGCCACGGGCAGTCTCCACCACAGCCCTGGCCCGGGAGCACCCGGCATCAGCATTCATGGCATTCTGTTTGATGGCGGAGGTCATCTGTTCGATCGTAGCGGCCACCTCTTCGACAGCGGAAGCCTGCTCCTGGGTGGCCTGGGATAACCCCTGGGAACCGGAAGCCACCTCCTGAGAGACCCCGTTGATGACCATGGCCAGATCCTTGATCCTTATCACCACCTTCTCAATCATTGCGATGAACCGGTTGAATTCACCTGCAAGCTCGCCGATCTCATCCGTCCGGTTGACCAAGAGCCGCATGGTGAGATCACCCTCGCCATCGGCGATGTTCCGGAAACTGTCCACCACGTCAGTGATGGGCCGGGTGACCATCCTTTTCAGGATCAGCAGCGCCACGGCTCCGAGAAGAACCGACACAATGATCGTCAAGATGACCACATTCAGCATGAGTTTGTCGAACGAGGCAAAAAATTCGCTGCGACTCACCCCCGTATAGACTACGCCGATCGTCTTACCCGTACTGTCCTTGATGGGGTCATAGGCTGTGAAGTACGGCACACCGAGGATATCCGCCTCTCCCCGGTATGGCTTGCCCTCCTTGAAGATGGCATCGTAGGCAGCTCCCTGCAGCTTGGTACCCACCGCCCGGGTCCCATCGGGCTTCATCACGTTGGTAGAGACCCGCACATCGTTCATGAAGATTGTGGCGGTCCCGCCGCAGAGTTTCTTCAGCCTGTCCGGGATCTCATAGTTCCCGTTCACTATATATTCGCCGATGACGAGGTTGTTCCCGTTGATCTGGAAACCGGAGCCCTTCTCCGAGAGGAGCTGCCAGAAGACCTTTATCCGCATTTCCTGGTTTTCCGCTGCAATCCGCTTGAGCTCGTTATGAAAATTGATGAAACAGACCGACATGGCCAGGGCAAGGATGATTGCAATCGTACTAAGCATCAGTACCACGAGTTTGGTATTAAGCCTGATCTTCATCATAGGTGCCTCCACCTCTTTCCGGGTGCTGCTGATTTCTCTAACCTCTACCTTCATGCGCCTTCCTTTCCAATACGATGTCGGCCCATTTCAGCATGATTGCCCCATCAGGTCAATGGCTTTTTCTCCAGCCGGCAGATGCCAGACCCTGGGGGACCCTTTTTAGAAAAAAGGGTCCCCCAGACCCCTCCCAAAAACTTTTATCGTTTTCGGGGCAAGTCCCTTGAACTTGCCCCGAAAACGATAAAGTTCTTTGGAAAGGGTCTGGGGAAACCTTTCTTTCAAGAAAGGTTTCCCCAGGATCTTTTTACATGCGTAGTTCAGCGAAGACCCTCTGCATGGCGGGTGAATAGCCGCCGTCTATGGTGCGGATGAAGAACGGGGCCTCGACCTTGAGCTCCGTGCCGCCATCCTTGAGTCCCATGACCAGGGCCAGTTCGGCCGACTGATCCGCTGCGGGATGCACCAGGCACAGGCGTTTGGGCTCCAGACGGTGTGTGCGCATCGCGGCCAGGAGCTCGCCCAGTCGCCAGACGGGATAGACGCAGTAGAAACGTCCCTTCCCTTCCAGGTTGCGATACGCGTTCTCCAGCAGGGTCTCCAGATCGAGGAGCACTTCGTGACGGGCGATGGCCTTCTGTGTCTGGGGATTCACCCTGCCCGTGCATGCCGGTCGATAGGGAGGGTTGGTGACCACGGCCGCGACCTTGGGTCCCGCATACGACTGCACCGCCCCGTCCACGATTCTGATCCTTGTCCCCAGGCCGTTCATTTCCACGGCGCGACGCGACATCGCGGCCAGATCCTCCTGGACCTCGACGCCGGTCAGGCTGAGCCGCTTGATCCCGGCCAGCAGGATCGCCACCACCCCGGACCCGGAACCGATCTCGAGCACGGCGGTTTCCGGCTTCTCATCGACGAAGGCCGCCAGGAGGTAGGCATCCTGGGAGAAGCGATACCCATCGCGCTTCTGGAGGATGGACAAGCCTCCGCAGGCCAGCGCTTCGAGCGTCTCCCCCTTCTCCACGGTGTTTAGGGTTTATCCGGTATGTGCACGAGCCCATCCAGGGCGCGCTCATACGCACAGATCTCGCCGGGGGCGAAGAAACGGCGCAGCTCTACCGCCGCCGCCTCCGTGCTGTCGGAGGCATGCACGAGATTGGACCGGATGCTCATGCCCATATCGCCGCGGATGGTGCCCGGCGCCGCCTGCCGCGCGCGCGTGACGCCGCACATGGCGCGCACCACGGCCACGGCCTCCAGCCCTTCCAGACACAGGGCCACGATCGGGGCGGACATCATGAAGGCCACGATCTCCGGAAAAACCGGTAGATCCTTGAGGTGCGCGTAGTGTTCCTCCAGCAGCCCGCGTTCGAGCTGCATCATCTTCATCCCGGCCAGCCGCAGGCCCTTGTCCTCGAACCGCGCGACAATCCGCCCGACCAAGCCCCGCTCAAGCGCGTCCGGCTTGAGCAGCACCAGGGTCCGTTCCATGCCAACGGCGTGCATCATGTCCGCTCCCAATCTAGCAAGCGCCTAAACGAGATTGATGAGGTACTTTGCGACCACCGACTCGAAAGAGCCGGCCGCCGGCTGACCCTGTGCCAACTGGCGCAGGATCTCCATATCGGTCTTCCAGACCACGTCGCCGGGGGCGATGAAACAGATGCTATCCGGCTCGTAGGTCAGGAAGAGCTGGCGGTCCTTGAAATAATAGTGTTCGCGACTGACCTCGGTCGCATAGGGATGCATCAGGGGCGGGATGTCGTTGGGCTTGAACCAGAGCTTGATCTCGCGCTCCGCATCCTCCTTGTTGGCCGAGGCATGGATGAGATTGTCCAGACGGTCCTCGATCACGTTGCCGGCAGCGTCCTTGATGGGCACGACCGTCCCCAGGGCGCGGATGGTGCCCGGCTTGGTGTCGCGGGCGATGTGGGGATTGGTCGGCCCGGCGATGTTGCGGATCTTCTGGATGGCGTTTTCACCCTGGTAGATATAGGCGATCACCCGGCGTTTCCAGGGTTCGTCGGGGTAATGGATCTGACCGGTGATGTATTCCAGCAGCGAGGGGAAAAAGGCCTTGCCGCGGTGCTCGGCGTAATGTTCCTCGGCCAGCATGGTCGTGACGCACACGATCTTGGTGGCCGCGAAGCGCAGTCCGGTATGAAACTCGGAGAGCTGCGAAAGCACGTACCCGGTCAGGGAGTTCTTGAGCGCATCGGGCTTGATGAGCACCAGGGTTTGTTCGAGTTCCTTCATCTCCATAGATTGACTCCTTTGCGTATTTTTAAAACGGCCGTTCAGCCTGACCATTGGTGGACACCCGGTCGCCCTGCCACACCCCGCGATACGGCACGGCCTGCCCGTCGATCGGCAGAAAGGCGATGCACAGGATGCGGAACCCCATCTGGATCTCGACCGGGTGGTGGCCCTGGTGCTTCATGCCCACGGTCAGGCGCCCCTGGTAATTCGGCGATATGAAGGCCGTCTCCAGGGGGATTCCGCAGCGGATCAGTGAGGTACGGGGCCTGATATAGGCGAAGAGGTCACGGGGCAGGTTGACCTGCTCGATGGTCTGGAAGAGCAGGTATTCGCCTGGTTCAATAGTGTAGACGCCGTCGGGCTGTTCTTCGATGTCCATGAGCTTCTCGATCTCGGGGGTGATCCTGATATCGCGCATCAGGCGCGCGCCGCCGATGGGACGGAAGACAGCGCCGAGGCGCAGATCGACCGTGGTGCCCTCGATGCCTTCCACCTGATCGGTCGCCAGAGGCTCGATCAGCGGTTTGGTGACCATGCCGTGGGAAATGGGGTCTTCCACATCGACGCCGCCCTTGATCATGCCGATGATCTTGTCGGCTCCCAGTACCATGTCATAACCTCCTGCGTGATGTATCCGGCTTCAGGAAATCCTCGGCATAGGCGATCGTGGAGGCGGATACTTGAATCCGTTCAACGCGGGTATTGCTCTTGAGCAAAACCTGCTTCCAGTACTGATCGCGCTCGACGGCGGGCGATTCGTACCCATATTCGTAGACCACGCGGCTGATGCCGGACATCACGATCAGCTTGGCGCAGGTGATGCACGGCTCGAGCGTACAGTAGATGGTGGCGCCTTCGAGCGGCACCCCCTTCTTGGCGCCCAGGGCGATGGCGTTGGCCTCGGCATGCGCCGAGCGGCACATGTTGTACTTGGCCTCCTCGGGACAGCCCACCGAGCGCCGGAAGCATACCCCGTCATCAACGCAGTGGGCCTGGCCCGGCAATGACCCGTTGTAGCCGGTGGCCAGGATCTGGCGGTCCTTGACGATCACGGCCCCGGTCGGACGCGACAGGCAGGTCGATCGCGATGCCGCCAGCTTGGCCAGCATCATGAAGTATTCATCCCAGGAAGGCCTCGCGTTCATCATGACGCCCCTCCTCTCTCGGTCAACATGCCGACATCCCGGGGCAGGCCTTCTAAAAACATGCGGTCGATCTCGACGATCTGGGGATGCCGGCTGCTCCGGGCGAAAAGGGCCTTGCCCACCCGCCAGATCCGCAAGCTCTGCGTCCCCTGTTTGCCGGTCAGTGCGATATCCAACACCGGCCTTGTCCCGATGCTCATGCCGTCGGCGAAGAGTCTTGCCTCCTGCCACCAGATCTGGTGCAGCAGGCTTTCCACCTTGGACGCGCTGAGCTTGACGTCCTTGCCCGGGCAAAGCCAACCGGCGTCGGCATCCCTGACGAGCGTGAGGTCCAGAAAAGGCCCGGAAAAGCTGAGCTTCTCGACGGTTTCGACCGGAAGCGTGAACAGGCGCTTGTCCCGCAAGGCCAGCAGGTCCTTGTCCAGTCCGAGGGTGTCCGCCTCCGTGATCAGGAATACACCGGACCTGTTGGAAGACCTGGCATAACGGAACTCCTTGGTGGGGGTCAGGGCGCCGACCGTGAGGCTGTAGTCCTTGGATTTGGCGCGAAATTCTATGGTGAGCGGGGCGGCGAAGACGCTGGGGTCGGAGAAATCTGTGAGCTCACGCTGGATCCTGAGCGCTGCCAGCGTGCCGATGAGCTCATCGAGCGCGCGGCCATCGGCGCGGGCGCTGATGGGCGAGACAATCCTCCAGCCTTGGTCCTGCCTGAAAAGCTCGATGCGCTCCTTGCCCTTCACGGTAAGCCGTTCAAGGTCTTGTCCTGCGAGCGTGAACACCTGTTCCGCCCGGTCCTTGCGCTGCTTGTCCTGACGGGCTTTGTACACCTCGAAATACAGGTAATAGCTTACGGCCGCCGCTAGAACGAGCAGGGATATGAGCATGGTGCGGGGTCTCATGCCTTCCTCCGCGCCATGAAAACCCACAGTCCTGCCAGCAGCACCACCCCCGGCATCAGGACCACCGGGACCCAGAACACCATTGCCCCCTGCCTGGGCGTGAGAACAAAAGGCTTGAACGCGCTGGGGCGCTTTTCAATCACGATCAGAGACTCTTCGCCCAGAAGCATGTTGAGGCAGTTCAACGCAAGGTCCTTGTTGCCGGACAGGCCCAGATAGGCGTTGGAGAGAAAATCCGAATCGCCGAAGACCACTATCCCGGCTTGTTTCTGGGGCGCGCCTTGCTTCTGCGACCACAACCCGACCGTGCGAGGCCCATTTCGGTCTCCGGGATCGATCTGAGCCCGGCCTTCCCTGTTCCAGGCGGCGCTGTCGAACTCGGACCAGCTCTGCTCCGAAGTCTGGGCCAGCCAGGTGACCTCGATGCCCTTGGGCACCGGCTGGGCGATCTCGAGGCTGCGCGCGGTGGGGAAGAAGGTAACCAGGGTGAAACCGGATAAGGCCGGGGCATCGCCGTAGGACATGACCACGGGCATGCTGTAGTCCGCGCCCAGCACGCGGCTGGCGGGGTCGATGATGACGTCTTTCGCCAGGGCTATGCCGTAGCGGGAAAGCAACCCTTCCAGTCCTGCGTCCTTCAGGGGCTCCAGGGCGATCATCACCCGGCCGCCCCGTTCGAGATACCCTTCGAGGGCCTGGATCTCGCCCGGCAGGAAGGCCTTGTCCGGGCCGATAATGACCAGACAATCGGCATCGGCCGGTACGGCCGCGCGCGTCAAGACCAGGGGCTTGAGCGTATAGTTGTCTTTGGTCAGGACCTCATTGAGCTGGGAGATGCCGTGCTGGTCGCTGTCGTTCATACCCTTCTCGCCGTGGCCGTAAACGCAATAGATCACCTTGGAGCGCGACTGGCCCAATCTGATCAAGGCCGTGCTGAGCTGCTGCTCATCAACACGGTCGATATACTCCCTCTTGCCGCCGCTTGAGAGAACAGCTTGACCGTAATGGTCCACGCCGTAGGTTTTTGCCTGGCTGGGATGCGTGTCCGGATCGATGAGGGCATACGTGATAAGCGGACTCTTCAGGGCATAGAGCTGCAGCAGGTCTTTGGCATTGAGGGCGCCTTCGCTGCCGGCCTTGTCGAACACCTTGATGTCCACCGGGGTCTTGAGATCGGCCAGGATATTGAGGGTCTTCTGGTCCAGACGGCTGTGCGTATCGCGGGCGATGTCCCGGCTCAAGGGGTGGTTCATGAGGATCAGGTAGAACACGACCAGGATGGCGCCGAAGACAACCATGGAAACAAGGCTCAGTGAACCGTACCGGAATGATCCAGCCATCGTTCAGCCCCTCCACCTTCTCGATTCGAGGACGGACACGGTCAAGGCCAGGAAGAACAAGGAGAAGAAGACATAGTAGGCCGCGTCCTTGAGCACGAGGATGCCTTTCAGGAACGATGAGAGGTGCGTGAGCAGCGCCAGCTCGGTGATGACCTTGGAGGTCAAGCCCGATGACAGGTGCTCGGACAGGCCGCCCATGGCCCAGAAGATGAGGATCAGGCCGAAGCTTGCCGACGCGGCGATGATCTGGTTCTTGGTCAGGCTCGAGGCGAAGAGTCCCACGGCCAGGAATGAACCGGCCAGCAGGACCAGCCCGGTATAGGAGCTGATGACTACCCCCCAGTCGATGGGGCTCAAGAACGCCAGGATGCCCATGTATGCCCCGGTGCAGGCGATCAGGATCACCAGCACGGTCAGGCCGGCAAGGTATTTGGCGGCAACGAGCGTGATGTCGGTCAGGGGATAGGTGAAGAGCAGCTCGATCGTGCCGGAGGCCTTTTCCTCTGCCAAAAGGCGCATCGAGAAGAGGGGCACCAGGAAGAGCATCAGGAGGCTGATGCCGTCGAACAGCGGCTGGATCACGATCTCGGTCAAGCCGACGGGCATGTTCATCTGGTACTGGGCGATCTGAGAGGCGAACATGCTCTCCCTGATCATGGCATTGGAGAAGAAGATCCCGGCGATGATCAGGAAGACGCAGGCCACGGCATAGAAGATGGGGGCCGTGAAATAGAGCCTCAGCTCCTTGACGAACAGGCTACGCATCCGAAGCCTCCTCGGTGATGAGGCGCATGAAGATCTCCTCCAGGCTCAAGTCGCGGCGGGTGATCTCATAGACATCGATGTCGGCCGCCACGAGCTGTCTGACGATCGCGGGCCGCAGGTCCGTATCGCGGCCGGTATCGATCGTGAGGAGTCCGTCCTCGGCTGGCACGACCTTGACGACGCCGTCCTGGGCGCCGATGACGCGGGCGGCCTCGGCGGAGTCGCGCCCTACCCTCACCGTAATGCTGGTGTGCTCGCGCAGTCCGGTCGTCAGGTTTTCGGGGCGGTCGATGGCGACAATGCCGCCTTTGTTGATGATGGCCACGCGGTCGCACAGCTGGCTGACCTCGGGTAGGATATGCGATGACAGGACGATCGTACGATCTCTGGCCACGTCCTTGATCAGATGGCGGATCTCGTAGATCTGCTTGGGATCGAGCCCGATGGTAGGCTCGTCCAACACCAGCACGGGCGGGTCGTTGATCAGGGCCTGGGCCAGCCCGACGCGCTGGCGGAAGCCCTTGGAGAGACGGCCGATCACGCGGCCGCCGACCTCTTCCAGGCCGCAGGCCTGGATGACTTCCTTCACCCGCTCACGCCGCCGGTTGGACTTCAGGCCCTTGGCGCCGGCGGCAAAAGCGAGGAATGACTCCACCTTCAGATCGTTGTACAAGGGATTGTTCTCGGGCAGGTAGCCGATGCAGCTCCTGGCCTTGAGGGAGTCTTTCACCGTATCGAAGCCCATCACGCTCACGCGCCCGCTGGTCGGCGGCATGAAGGCGGTGATGATCTTCATGGTCGTGGTCTTGCCGGCGCCGTTGGGTCCCAGGAAGCCAAGCACCTCGCCCTGGCGCACCTCGAAGGTCAGGTCTCTGATCGCGATGCGGGGGCCGTAGTCCTTGCACAGGCCCTCAATGGTAATCATGCCCCTCCTCCCTTCCTCACCGGCAACATGCATGGCATTCCCACCATACAATGGACCAAAAGTCAATCCTGGCTACACTTATAGGCCACCCCTGCCGATAGGATGAAAAGGTTTTTTATGGGAGGAGCGCATGTACGATGCCATCGTCATCGGTGCCGGATACGCCGGCATGAGCGTTGCGGCCCTTCTCGCCAACCAAGGCCGCAAGGTCCTGGTGGTTGAGAAACTGGCCCTCATCGGGGGACGTGCCTACAGCTATACCGATGATGAAGGCTACACCTGGGAGTACGGGGCCCATTCCCATCGCCTGGCCGAGCTTGGGCTGGCCAATCAGGTCTTCAAGGCCCTGAAGGACCCGATCGAGTTCCTGCCACAGGCCGGCGGCGCCAAGGTGATCTTCAAGGACCGCCTGTGGGACAGACCCGAGGGCCCGCTCGGGTTCCTCACGACGCCCATGCTTTCGCTGAGGGCCCGCGTGGCGTTGATGCGCCTCCTGCTCAAGATCAAGCAGGCCGAGGCGCATGCGTGGTATGACCGGACCTTGCTGGATTTTTACCATACCTGTTCGCGCAATCGTGAGGTGGAAAGGTTCCTGCCCTTTTTCGGGATGACCGTCATGTGTCCTGACCCGGCCAAGGCCAGCGCGGGCGAGGTAATCGACTTCCTCCAGCGGGTCCTGGCCGCGGGCATCGGCGCCGGCGAACCGGCCGGCGGTTCCAGGCAGATCTTCGACAAGCTCATGCGGCATATTTCCGATCCCGACGCCATCCACCTCAAGGAGAAGGCCACCGCCATCCGCGTCGAGGATGGCGCAGTGGCCGGGGTCGTAACGGACAAGGGCGAATACCAGGCCCTGCATGTCATCTATACCGGCCGGCTGCCGCTCCTCTTCGGCCTCATCGACCGCGGCCTGTTTACGCCCGAGTTCGTGAGCTATGCCGAAACAATCGAGAATTCCTCCGGCCTTACGATCGATTTCATCCTGAAGCAGACGGAACCTGGCATGAACGGCGGCATCCTGGGGGCCGATATCCCAATCTGGGCGCGCTTCCAGTCCAACACCGATCCCAGCTTCACGCCCAAGGGCCGCTACCTTTCAACCTGGGGCATCCTTCTCCCCTGGGGCTTCGACGGCGACGCCACCGTGGCCAAGGCGGCCGAGAGCAGGCTGAAGAACACCATCGCCAAGGTCTTCCCCAACTTTCTGCGCCATGTGGACAAGGAGCGCGTCACGGTCGTGCCGGTCTTGAACGGCACGGTCCTCAAACCCTCCCAATCCAAACCGCATCGTCCCCGCGTGGTGTGCGAGACCGTCAAGGGGCTGTACTTTGCCGGCGACACCGTCAGGGGCGACGGGTGCTCGGGCGACATCAGCTTCTCCTCGGCGCTCAAGGTCGCCGAGATCATCAATGCCGAAAATCATGCCGGTTTGCGGGACTAGCAAACGCTCAGAACCCCAGGGCCGGCGACGGGCGGCTGGACGCCTCGCTGCGCAGGAGATGACAGCCGATGGACTGATGATTCCGTGAGGCCGCCTCGGCCACCAGGATGGCCGACTGGGTCATGTGGAACAGGCTGATGATGTCCTTGGATACCGGCGTTTCCTTATAAAATTCCTCGATCCTGAGATACATGTTCCTGAGGTCGCCGATGGCGCGCTTGAGGCGCGGCATGGTGCGCACGATGCCCACGTAGTTCCACATGGTGCTCTTGATCGACATCCAGTCTTGGGCGATCAAGGCCGGGTCCTCGTTCTCCACGTTGCCGGTGGGTATCCAGTCGCGCACGGCCGCAAGCTTGCGCGCCTCGACCGTTTCACCGTCGTTGATGCGCCGGATGATGTCCTTGGCCGCGAAATATCCCCAGACCAGCCCCTCCAAGAGCGATGTCGATGCCAGGCGGTTGGCGCCGTGCAGTCCCGTGCAGGAGACCTCTCCCACGGCATAGAGCCCCTTGACCGTCGTGCGCCCGCGGGTGTCGACCTGTACGCCGCCGCAGAAGTAGTGGGCGGCGGGGACCACCGGCACGGGCTCGCGGGTGATGTCGATGCCGGCCTCCTTGCAGGTGGCATAGATGCTCGGGAAGCGCTGGGCGATGTCTTCCTTGACGAAGCCCGCGATGTCCAGGAGCACATGGTCTTCCTGGTTGCGGATCATCTCCTCCCAGATCGCCACCGTCACCTCGTCGCGCGGCGCCAGGTCCTTGAGCTCGGGGTTGTAGCGCTCCATGAAGTACTCGCCGCTCAAGTTCTTCAGCCTGGCGCCCTCCCCGCGCACGGCCTCGGAGATAAGGAAACGCCGGGCTCCGGGCACATAGAGGGTGGTGGGATGAAACTGCATGTACTCCATGTTCATGACGCGGGCGCCCGCCCTCAATGCCATGACAATCCCGTCGCCGACCGTGCCCTTCTCGTTGGTGGAGTGCAGGTAGATGTCGCCCAGGCCGCCGGTGGCCAGGACCGTGTACTGGGCGAGGATGACCTCGACCTCCTTGGTCAGGTTGCGGAAGCAGTACACGCCCAGGCAGCGGTCCCTGAGCACGTACTGGGCCTGGATATCCGAGGAATGGTGCTGAAGCGTGATCAGGTCGATGGCCGTGGCGTCGGTGATCAGCTCCAGGTTGGGATAGGCCTTGAGCCCCTCGATCAGGGCCGTCTCGATCTCATGCCCGGTATGGTCGGCCGAGTAGAGGATGCGCTTGACCGAATGCGCGGCCTCGCGCGTCAGGTCGTACATCTCGTCCTGGGCCGTGGTCAAATGGGTGAAATTGACGTGCAGCCCCTTGATCAGGACCTCTTCCACGATATCGGGACCGTTGCGCGCCAGGAAGTCGACGGCCTCGATGGAATTGATGCCCCGGCCGGCGCGCAGGATGTCTTCCTTGATCAGCTCGACCGAATCATCCTTGCCCTTGAAGACGATGCCGCCCTGGGCGCGGTTGGTGTTGGTCAGGATGGGGTCGCGCCGCTTGGTGATCAGGGTGACCTTGAGTCCGGCCTGGGCGGCCGTCAAGGCGCAGGTGGCGCCGGCGATGCCGGTTCCGATGATCAGGCATTCGGTTTCTTTGCGTCCCATGTTTAAATCCTCAGCATGCGCTCAAGCGCCAGGCGGGCGTCGGCGATAACGTTTTCCGGCACCCTCACGCGGTAGTCTTCGGTCAGTTCCATCAGACAGCACGCCAGCTTCTCGGGGGTTATCTTGGCCATGTCGGCGCAGGCCGACTCGACCAGCGGCACGATGTTGACGATGGCATGGTAGCTCTCGCTCAAGCGTCTAACCATGTTGATCTCCGTGCCGATGGCCACCCGGGTGCCCAGCGGCTGGGCCTTGACGTAATCGATGATCTGGGCCGTGGACCCGAACGCGTCGCTGGCCATGACCGTCTCCGGATCGGCCTCGGGATGGACGATGACCTTCACGTTCTCGTGGTGCCGGCGGGCCTCTTCGACACCCCTGACGGTCATGACCGGGGCGTGCACCGGGCACCATCCGTGCCACAGGATGACGCGGGCGTTTTCAAGCGCCTTGGGCAGCGGAGGATTCAGCGGGTCCCAGATGGCCATCTCCTGATCCGGCAGGCCCAGGGTGCGGGCCGTGTTGCGGCCCAGGTTCTGATCCGGCAGGAAGAACACGCGCTCGCCCTGGGCGAAGGCCCATTTCAGGACCTTGAGGGCATTGCCCGAGGTGCAGACCGCGCCGCCGTTGCGTCCGCAGAAGGCCTTGATCTCGGCGCTGGAGTTGACATAGGTGATGGGGATCACCCTCCCCAGCTCCCCTATGACCTCCCAGGCCCGCAGGACATCATCGATGGCGGCCGCATCGGCCAACGGACAGCCGGCATGCTTGTCCGGGATGTACACATGCTTGTCGGGCGCCAGGATCACCGCGGTCTGGGCCATGAACAGCACCCCGCAGAAGACGATGATCTGGGCCTGCTTGATTTCGGAGACCTTGCGCGCCAGCTCCAGCGAGTCGCCGATGAAATCGGCGTAGCGGATGACCTCGTCGGCCTGGTAGTGGTGCCCCAGGATGACCATGCGTCCGCCCAGGGCCTTTTTGCGATCCAGGATGATCTTGTGTGGGCTATCTTTCGCCACGTGCGGCCTCGATGGTCATGGAGATATCCAGGGCGCGCACCGAATGCGTGATATCGCCCACGGATATGAAGTTTACCCCGGTCTCGGCCACGGCCCGGATGTTCTCAAGGGTGATCCCGCCCGAGGCCTCCAGATCGACCTCGCCGGCCGCGAGGTCTACCGCCGAGCGCATATCCTCCAGCGTGAAGTTGTCGAGCATGATCCGATCGACATTCAGCGGCAGGGCCTCGGACACGTCGTCCAAGGTGCGGGCCTCGACCTCGATGGCCAGATCGGGCCTGTTGCAGCGCACCCGTTTGACGGCCTCGGTGATCGAGCCCACACGGTCGACATGATTGTCCTTGATCAGGATCATGTCGTCCAGGCCCATGCGGTGATTGATCCCTCCCCCCATGCGCACGGCGTACTTGTCCAGCACCCGATGCCCGGGGGCGGTCTTGCGGGTATCCAGGAGTTTGGCTTTCGTTCCGGCGATGGCGTGCGCATAGGCGGCGGTGACCGTGGCGATTCCGGAGAGGCGCTGCAAGAAGTTGAGCGCCACGCGTTCGCCCTTGAGGATGGCCTTGGCCGGGCCATGCACCCTGGCGATTACGTCTCCAGCCTTGACCGGCATGCCGTCCACCAGGCGCGCCTTGAAGACCACGCGCGGATCGAGCATCCGAAAAACGCGCTCGGCCACGGTCAATCCGGCGATAACTCCGGCCGATTTGGCCCGCATGACGCCCTCAAGCGTGTCATCGTCGTCGAAGAGCGCGTTGGAGGTCGCGTCTTCGCCGTCTTCATCCAGGGCCAGCGCAATAATCCTGTCAATCATGTCGTCGGTAGGCATCGATGAACTCATCTTTTATCACATTGAGCAGGGAATTTGCCACATCAACTTCCTTGGCCGATCGAAAATACGAGGCCAGGGAGAGAAAGACCGGGTCCCAGGGTGATGCCGGCGTTCCCAGAGCGGCATAATCGATGCGGTCGATGTCATATTCCTCTCCCACGAAGTAATACTTACCGAAACGCGGACGCGTGGTGTCCCGGAAGGGCCAGGTCGTCTTGAGCTCGAAGAAGTTCAGCAGACATGCGCGCGCGGGTATGTTCGCGCGCACGCGTTCGGCCAGCACCTCTTCGCCTAGTTCGTCCTGCACGCGCCGGAAGAAGGACTTGACGTAATCGATGTCCGTGATAACGGCGCCGTACAGGTACCAGTCATCGATCGTGTCGATCACGATGCTGGCCTCGTTCGAGGTGAGCTTCTCATAGCTGGGACAGAAATGGCCTTCGCAGATGTCGCGGCCGTAAAAGCTCACCACCCGCAGATCACGGCCCTCGTTTTGCAGCGGGTGCAGCATGCAGCCCACCGTGGTGGCCTCGTCGTTCAGATACCCGACGAACTCGCAGGTGTAGATGGTGTGGTAGATGCGCTTGCCGTCCTCGCGCCGGCGCACGGCGTCGCGGTAGGCTTCCAGCGAGAGCCGACCATCCCGCACCATGGCGAAGAGATGCGTGCGGTAGGCGAAACGCGCGGACAAGGCCTCGCGCCGGTTATCGACATAATTGTAGATCCCGCAGCAGGCGGCGCATGATTTGCGGCTGTCGGGCTGGCAGAGGTGCAGGCCGCGCATGGCTTGGAGGCCTTTTAGCGGTTGGCGATGATGACATTCGTGCCATCAACGCCGATGATGTAGGTGATCTCCTCGTAGGCGATCGTGTACTGCACGGGGCATTCCTCGGACTCGATGAAGGCCCCCTGTTCGATAAGCTCATCCAGGATATAGTGCAGGGCCGTAAAGGTGATGTCGTCATCGATGATGATCTGGTAGGCGTTGCCCCGGTGCAGAAACGGTATCTTCTCCAGCATGGCCATCCCATACCATATTCCGCGTCCCGGTCAAATAAGGAAACTCCCGGCCGCCCTCTATCGCGGACGATCATTGAATAACGCGTGAGAACCGGCTATAACAAGAGAGCGGGGAAGCGGACCGTGCCCTCGATGCACCCGGCGCACGGTTGAAATCATGAGAGGAGGTCAAGTCATGGAAACAGGCGGCGCAATGCAGGACCGGAAAAACATCTGCACGGTCATCAGGGTGGAGCCCGAGAACCAGGAGATCAATTCCCTGTATCTCCAGACACCGGACGATGCCTTTCGGGCCAGGAAGGCCGGCCAGTACGCCTCGATCAGGATCATGCGGAGCGATGGCTGGAGCGAGCCCCACCCCTTCACCATCTCCGGCGCGCCCGAGGACCCGTTTATCCGAATGACCATCAAGAAGGAAGGCGCCTTTACCAGCGCCATACCGAACCTCAAGCCCGGGGATACGGTCAAGTGCATGGGACCCCTGGGCGTGTTCTGCAAGGATATCGACGCCAGGCCCGCCATCGTCATGATCGCGGGCGGTGTGGGCATCACCCCGTTTTTGAGCGTGCTCAGGCATTTCAGAAACACGCACTCGAACAATGCCGTTACCCTTTTCTGGGCCAACAAGGGCAAGGATGAAATCATCTGCGCGGATGAGATCAAGGCCATGACCGGTGAGCTCAATCTCAAGGTCGTGCACGCCTTAAGCCGCGATGAAAACGCACCCGCCTATTATGACCCCGCCTACCCGCGCGTCATATACGAGAAGGGACGTCTGAACCCGGAGGTCTTCAATCGCCATGGGGTCTTCGCCGGCCCTGCATGTTACCTCTGCGGCCCGCCGCCCATGATGGAATCCGCCCTATCAGACCTGAACCAGCTGGGCATTGCCCCCGATACGGTCGAACGGGAGAGGTTCAGCTGGGATAAACAATAGCGCTTCGCATACCCCTGGCGCTATCGGGCTGGTATCCGGCTTTGACCAGCAGGGTCGCCGGGGTCGAGCAGACCAGGCGCACTTCCTCACGGATGAGACATCGCCGGGGTCGTGGTAACGACCGCCGGGGTGTCCTTGTAGGGGGCCTCTTTGGCGAGCTTCCTGATATTGGCGATCGTTCTGATGCCGATAGTCCTGGTCAGCAGGTTGACGAGCGCCGGCGGCAGGTTCCCTCCCGGATCGGCCATGGCCAGATAGGTGATTTCCGTCTTGCCCGCCCCCTTGGGCACCAGCTTGTAATCGAGCGTCACCAGGGGCATGCGCACCATCTTTCCGGTGTTCCGGTAATCCGACTTGACGCCTTCGGCATGCGAATAGATGGTGCCGGTCGCCTTGTCGATGGTGTATTCCACCCTGGCAACCGCATCGCGGTCCTTCACCGGGAAAGGTAAATCCGTGATATTGTAGTTATACATCACATCCTTCGTGCTCTGAAGATCGGGGGTGCTGATCGAACATGCCTCTTTGCACATGAACATGAACCTTTTCCCGGCATTCGGGTCGCGGATAATCGCCTCGACCACCTGGATGGGCGCATCGATGGTGCCGACCGCCATTACCTCGTCGATACTGCTCTTGGGCGTCGTTCGGGTGTAGCCGACGATGCCCTGATCCTCGCCCACCTTCTTCCATTCGGCCGCACTGCCGGTACCCGGTAAGACCGTGTTGCAGAGAAGGATCGCCATCAACACTATTGTCCGCTTCTTTTCTCTCGCCATCATGCAATGCCCTCCTTCACGATTTCATGTCAGAACCGGCAGATCGATCATCATATAAGGCTTGAATGCGCATACGGCTCGCCCAGACCCCTGAATGTGAACCTCTTTTAACGTTCTTAAATGATAAGCCTCATGAAGCGGCGGTCAAGTATCCAGATCTTCAGAGCTGAGAAATCGGGAGCGCCGAAAAGGGCGTGCAAAGGGTTCAGGAAGACAGCGGAAACCCTATTCCTTGAGCTTGATGTACAAGGACCCATCAGAGACCCTGATATCCGCCACGCCTTCGGCAAAGGCATGCCAGAAACCGCCCTGGCCGCCAAATTCCCGCACGAGGTCGATGTTCTTGATATTGCCCATCCATGCATTCGGGATGGGTATCCCGCCGATGCTCACGCCCCGGAGGGCGACTATGGGTTTGCCCTCCCGGTAGCCCACGGTTACGCCGCAGTGCAGCCGCAGGGTCTTGCCGCCGACCAGCGGAAGTTCGTTATCGACCGGGACCACCAGCTTCACGCTCAGCATATCGCGCGCAAGGTCGATTGCAACCCGCTTTGCCGTCTCCTCGTCCTTGGCAATCAGAGCATTGAGCTCCTTTTCCGTGATGCGGATCTCGCGCTTGGCGAGGTCTTCCGCGTAGGGTTCGGGCTGGAGCGGACCCTCGTCTTTTGGCTCAGGATATCGTTCGGGCAGCGACGTCTCCTGCCCCTGGAGATTATGCTGCAGGGTCTCCAGCTTCCGGTCCAGGACCCGCTGCTCCTGTTCGTTCAGTATCGTGGGTGTGAATGGGTAGGCATACAGGTTGTGCCTTATCCACAAGACGCCCAGCAGCGCCAGAATAACGAATATTGCCGCGCAGATGCCGAGGCCGCGAAGACCGCTCTTGCCCGGCGGTGCCGGCCCCGCGCCGGTTTCCGATCCTTGGTCTGCCATGGTTTCCCTCTCAGGCCTGTGATAAATAAAGATACGCGCCGCCACCCGTTTTCTCATCCTCTTGGTACAGCCCGAAAGGGAGAAAATCAACGCAAAAACGTAATCGCAACGAGCGGTAGGAAGGATGCCGCCTTCCCTCTTATCCAATATTCATCTTGGCCGTGATTCTTTGGCATGCTATCCTGTATGGCATGTCAAGAAACATTATGAGATCAATGCTGGTTATGCTGGCGCTCATCCTGGTACCGGCATCCGCAAGCCGGGCGCAGGGCGACAAGGCCGTGACGCTCACCCCCGCTGCGATCACCGCCCGGCTCGCGGCCGTGCAGGCGAGCATCGCCCAGACCGAGGACTGGGTCAGGACCGCGGACCCATCGCTGGCTCCCGAGGCCAAGGCGCAGCTCCTGTGGCTGCGCAAGACCGAGGCCGCCTATCAGGCCCAGCTCACGGGACTGAAGCGGCGGGAGTCTCTGCATGCGGACCTGGCGCGGCTGAAGAAACCCACGGAGGCCGATGTCCGTCAACAGCTCGATAAGCCGCCCTACAACCTGAGCTATTATGACCGTTTCCTGGATGAACGTGATGCCATAACGCAGCAGAAGAAGGCCTGTGAAAACTCGATCAAGATGGAAACCCGCGCCACCGAAGACGCCCGCGCCCAGGTTGAATCGGTAAAGGAGCGCATCAGGGCCGCCGGCGAGAACGGCGGCGCCGACGATGCCCAGCTCAAGCTCGAGCTTCAGTTCGCCGAGGCCAGCCTGGAGCAGCACCGCCTGGCGCTGGAGAACAGCCGGCTTGAGCTTGAGCTCATGGAAGCAAAGGCCGAGGCCGCCGGACTGAGGGTCGACTGGATCAAGAAACAGCTCCATTTCGACGCCGCCGACCTCAAGGCCCAGCTCGATAAGATCTCCGCCAGACGCAAGGCCCACCAGGAAAGGCAGGAGACGCTGTCCGCCGATCTCCATGAGCTCGAAAAAGAATGGCAGGCGCTCATGGCCGAAAAGAAAAACGCGGAAACACTGCTGCCGCAGTTCGAGCTGCAGCGCCAGGCCAAGCAGAAGGCCCTCGAACAGACCGAAAACCTCCTTCAGGTCATCAACCAGGAGGAGCAGCTCTGGCAGCACCGCTACGAGCTCCTCAAACAGCGGCCGGCCCAAACCACCTTGCAGGAGTGGGCCAAAGGGTTGAGCGCCTTCACGGCAAGCCTGAACCGCCTGCTCGAGCAGCTGCAAGATGAGCAGATGGCCCTGCAGCCACAGATAGCAGGCCTCTACAAAGAGCTCGGCGCCGGCGACCAGGGCGACGGTGTTTCCCGAAAAAAGACCATCCTGGCGCTTTCGCAGCAGATCAGAAGCAGCATGGAATACCACTCCGAGCTGAAGATCGCCCAGACGCTTGCCGAGCGGCTTGCGAACGAGATCGGGCTCAGCCGCGAAAAGATTACGCCCATGGATGTCTTGAGCGTAAGCTGGAGCTGGACCCGGAAGGTGTGGAACTTCGAACTCTGGGTCATCGACGACCATCCCGTCACGGTCAAGAAGGTCCTGGTGGCGGTCGTGATCCTGATCGTGGGCATCCTCCTGGCCAAGGCCCTGATGCGCTCGTTCGTGAAGCATCTCGAACGGGCGCCGCGCATCAACAAGAACTCGATACCGATCATTGCCAAGGTGGTCTACTATTTCCTGCTGATCCTGGTGGTCCTCTTTACGCTCAAGACCGTGCGCATACCCCTGACGGCCTTTACCTTCCTGGGCGGCGCCCTGGCGATCGGCATCGGTTTCGGGGCGCAGAACCTCCTGAGCAACTTCATCAGCGGATTCATTATCATGATGGAGCAGCCCATCAGGATCGGCGACCAGGTCGAGATGGACGGACGAATCGGCGTCATCAAGGAAATCGGCGCACGCTGCACCCACATGCAGACCTTCGACAACATCGACATCATGGTGCCGAACTCATTCTTTCTGGAAAAGAGCATCATCAACCGCAGCAAGATCGACGAGATATGCCGCGCCAAGATCTCCGTGGGCGTGGCCTACGGCTCCGACACCCGCGAGGTGGAGTCACGGCTTGTGGAACTGGCGAAGGCCAGCCCACTGGTGCTGGATGATCCGGCGCCCTTCGTGCTTTTCCAGGAGTTCGGGGCCAGCACCATGGATTTCGAGCTCTTCATCTGGGTCAGGCTGGAAAATCTCGCGCGGGCGCCCAGTGAGATCAGGCACGCCATCGCAGCGACCTTCCCGAAAGAAGGCATCGAGATCGCCTTCCCGCAGATGGATGTGCACCTCAAACAGGGCTGAGATCAGCCCTGACTGAGGCGCAAGCCATTCGAGGGCTGGCGCTGCGGCGAATGGAAGGTCTTTGCCCGCATATTCTACGGCCCCATATCTTCCACCGGGCTCATGATCAGTGCCGTATACGGCACGGCTCAGGAAACGTGCGGCTGGGACGGTGCGCTCAGGTATCGCCGTCTGCCCGCCGAGGACAGCTGGGACAGGATCAAGCATCGTTGTTCATAAGCCGCATGCTTGCTTGACCGCACAAAAGCGGCATCAAGTGTATTCATCCTTGAGACTGGGGCGTAAAAGGCCTATAATTACGTTTGCTGTCCCATCCTGAGGAGGTATGACCATGGCGACGGAAAAGAAGTTGATCGGTAAGGTCTCCCACTACTTCGGCAAGATCAGTGTCGCGGGCATCCAGCTGAGCGGACCCTTGAAGACGGGCGACAGGATATCCATCGAAGGCGCCACGACCAAGTTCGAAGAGATCATCGAATCCATGCAGATCGACAACGCAAAGGTCACCGAGGCCAAGGCCGGTGACAACATCGGCATCAAGGTGAAGGAAAAGGCGCGCGTGGGTGACGACGTCTTCCTGGTGACCGGATAGCGATCTCGCGGCACAGGGGGAGCGCATGATCGACGCGGCGGAACTTACGGCCTTCAAGGAAGCCCTGGGACTCGGCGAAATGCCGCTGGCGGCCTTTGCCACCGACAGCAGACCGGAAGACGGCATCTGCGCCGAGAAGGCGCACTGCATCTTGTCGGTCTTGCACCGGGCCCGACGCAAACACACCCCGGCCTATTTTTACCGCGGCCAGGAGTTCTGCCCGGGCGGGCAGCTGTATATCAATGTGGTGGACGAGATACCCGGGCTTATTCCGGCCTACGTGTCCACCGGCCTGGAAGGGGCATTCGAGGGCGAGCGTTACTGCCGCAGCCCCGAGATCGTCATGGGCTTTCTCAAAGCCGTGAAGCTCGACCCTGACCCGCGCATGTACCGCGTCTTCAAGCCTATCGACCTGCTTGCCCCTGGTGAGGAGCCCGAGATCATCATCTTCTTTGAAACCCCGGATGTATTGAGCGGCCTGTACACGCTCGTACAATACACCACCGGCGCCCTAAACAGCGTCGCGGCCCCCTGGGGCTCCGGCTGCTCCGGGATCTATGCCTGGGTCAGGCGCTTCGAGCTCGACGGCGCGCCCAAGGCCGTGCTGGCAGGCTTTGATGTCTCCGCGCGTCCCTTCATGGGACGCGCGGAGCTATCCCTGGCCATGCCCTATGCCATGTTCCTGGATATCCTGGCAAGCTACCGTGAAAGCTTCATATCCACCAAGAGCTGGGCCACCCTCAAGAAGCGCATTGTTACAGCGCGCCACGAGCCGGAATAGGCAGGGGAAAGTGGCGGCTTGCCGAAGGCCGACCCCGGGCCATCACCGGTGGCGCAACGCAAGGCCATAGCCTCACCACTG
>JAKQBR010000183.1 GCA_029574005.1 Deltaproteobacteria bacterium
CATCGCCGAGGATATCGAGGGCGAGGCGCTTGCTACGTTAGTGGTGAACAAGCTCCGAGGCACCCTGAAGGCGTCGGCGGTCAAGGCCCCGGGCTTCGGCGACCGGCGCAAGGCCATGCTCGAGGATATCGCCATCCTGACCGGCGGCCAGGTGGTTTCAGAAGATTTGGGACGCAAGCTTGACTCGGTCACCGTCAAGGATCTCGGTCGCGCCAAGAAGGTCATCATCGATAAGGACAACACCACGATCGTCGAGGGCGTCGGTGCGCATGCCGAAATCCAGGGACGCATCAAGCAGATCAAGGCCCAGATCGAGGAGTCAACGAGCGACTATGATAAGGAAAAGCTCCAGGAAAGGCTTGCCAAGCTGGCCGGCGGTGTGGCAGTGATCAAGGTCGGTGCGGCTACCGAGCCTGAGATGAAGGAGAAGAAGGCCAGGGTTGAGGATGCCCTGCACGCCACCAGGGCCGCCGTCGAAGAAGGCTTCCTGCCGGGCGGCGGTGTGGCTTTGCTGCGCTGCATCAAGAAGCTCAATGAGCTCAAGCTTTCCGACGACCAGAAGTTCGGCGTCAAGATCGTACAGAAGGCCCTGGAGGAACCGCTGCGTCAGATCGCTGTGAATGCCGGCCTTGAGGGCGGCATCGTGGTTGAGAAGGTAAAGGACCTCAAAGGCAATATGGGTTTCAATGCCGCCACCGAGGAGTATGAAGACCTCTTGAAGGCCGGCATCATCGACCCGACCAAGGTAACCCGCTCGGCCCTGCAGAATGCCGCTTCGGTGGCCGGCTTGATGTTGACCACCGAGGTCATGGTGGCCGAGATTCCTGAGGAGAAGCCGCACGGGATGCCTGGTGGAGGCGGAATGCCTGACATGGGCGGCATGGGCGGTATGGGAATGTAAGCAGGTATATCGGGGAGGCCTTAAAAAAGGCCTCCTTTTTTTTTAAATCAGTTCGCGATTCAGCGGGGCGCGCAACATGTTGCCTTCGATTACGCGCAGGATATCCCGGATGATGTCTTCCTTGGTGAAATTCTTTTTGAAATGATGCAGCACGATCACGCTACGCAGGATCAATTCGTTGAGCAGGCCAGCCAGGATATAGGGGTGGACATCGATGAGTAGATCCTGGTCCTGCGCCTCCTTGATCATATCCACAAGGCGCGTTTCAATCTCCATATAGTCACGGATGTTCTTGTGCATGAAGCTTGAGATGTAGCGCTTCTTACGGTTGTCGCTGATTTCGAATTCAGAGGTGAAGACGTTGAGAAGATGGGCGTTATCGATGTAGAGATCAAGAAGCATGAGCACTAACTTCCTCAGGCGTTCCAGCGGTGTTATGGTGAGCGCGGCAACCTCGTCATAGGCGGATTTTATATCGGCGATGACCCCAGATACCAAGGCGGCGAAGATTTCTTCCTTGTTCTTGAAATGGTTGTAGATGGTGCGCCTGTCAAAACCGGAATACTGGGCGATATCTTCCATGGTGGTCGTATAGAAGCCCTTTTTATGAAAGAGCTCCTTGGCTGAGCGCAGGATGATCATGCGGTTGCGCTTGATCTGGCGTTTGCGCCTGACCTTCTTTTCGTTACTCTCTAAATTCTCCATAGTGAGAGATATACCGCGTTTTGTTCCACAATTCAAATGATTCTTGCACTAAGTCGATTTGTGAACTCCGAGATATCGTTTGATCCACCCGAGTATGACGATAGTCAATGATCAGCTTGAGGGGCGGTGTCGTTGCCGTTTGACAAGCCCCGCGCACTCTTATATACGCAACCCAGGTCATAGAGACGGTAGACGGCGTGAGGATTCAAAATTGATGGAAGTCGATGGCATGAATGTTTGCCGGAGACTCTGAAGGAGCCCCGTGAGTATGGAAGTGCGCTGCCCGATTTGTGGGAGGTTCACGCCCTATGCTGATAATCCCAACCGCCCGTTCTGTTCGGTACGCTGCAAGGGCAAGGACCTGTTCCGTTGGGTGGATGAGGACTATCGCATATCGAGCCCCATCGAGGAAGGTGAAGCAAACGAGGATGAGCATGAAACCTGAAGCGGTCGTTCTAGTGCGGGAGCAGCACAAATTATCGCGGCGCGCGATCGATGACGATGCGCTCAAGGTCCTGTATCGGCTTCATAATCATGGATTCAAGGCCTACCTTGTGGGTGGGGCGGTCCGGGATCTTCTCCTGGGGAGGCGGCCCAAAGATTTCGATGTGGTTACGGATGCGCGACCCGGCGAAATCAAGAAACTCTTCAAGAACGCCTTTCTGATCGGACGCCGATTCAGGCTGGCGCATATCCGTTTCCGGGGCGGCAAGATCATTGAAGTAGCCACCTTCCGGCGCGAGGCCGATGAAGACGGCAGCGATGATATCCATAATACCTTCGGGACAGCGGTTGAAGACGCCTTCCGGAGAGACATCACCATCAATGCCCTGTTCTATGATATCGCAACCTTCTCCATCATCGATTATGTCGGCGGGCTGCATGATCTCAGCCAGGGTGTGGTACGGGTGATCGGCGATCCGTCCACCCGTTTCCGGGAAGACCCTATCAGAATCCTGCGCGTTCTCAGGCATGCGGCACGTCTCAATTTTTCCATTCAAGACGCCACAGCGCAGGCGGTCTACCCCGCAAAGGAGATGATCGCGACCTGCTCGGGGGCGCGCATCTATGAGGAGTTCTCCAAGGACATGAACTCGGGTTACCTTATGCCGGTCGTTGCCCTTATGGACCTTTATGGGGTGTTGCCACATATCTTCGGCGCGATCGGGACTTTCATGGCGCACAATCCCGGTTCCATGGTCAACATTATGGATTGCTTAGCCTTAAT
Source organism: Deltaproteobacteria bacterium (assembly GCA_029574005.1). Classification (GTDB taxonomy): domain Bacteria; phylum Desulfobacterota; class Desulfomonilia; order UBA1062; family UBA1062; genus JAKQBR01. The sequence continues at coordinate 2,835 of JAKQBR010000183.1, forward strand.
AGACAGATGCGTTCTTGAAGGGCGAGCGTTCAGGCCTGAGAATATCTTGGCTCTGCTTTTTTTCCCCTGGGCCGAGAATATCCTTCATGTCGCGCCGGAAAGGGGTGACAGGGGAAAGATCATCCATGACGCCTTCATGGTCTCCGGTGTGCAGGCGACGATCCCTAAAACGGTACGCACCAACTGTATTCAGATCCTCATCATCATAGCGGCCATGCAAACCGCCATGCGGACCGGGAGATTCCCCTGGTCGCTCAAGAAAAGGGCGTTCTACAAGGATTCCGCATGGATGTTTGCCCTGCTCTTTAACCGCGATCTCCTGCAGGAGGAAGACCCCTTCACTGTGGCTTTCTCGCAAAAGCACCCCCAGACGACACGACCGAAGAGGAGGCGCCGCTGCTCAGCCCGTGGGGCCAAAAAGCGACCATCTCCCTGACATCTCTGGGGGGTGGCAGCTGTGGTGCTGCTATGGTAAAAACCACACAGCACAGGAGGCGGCACGGCATTAGATGGCGCATAACATAACGATATTATAATATAATCATAATCACTCATGATTGGCATGATGGATGCATATATTTATCGTGTTGAAAGGGAGAAAGGCTATGAGCAGACGAGGAACTTTGGACATGGTCATGAAAAATATGGACCCAGAAAGGGCCACAAAGATACTTGCTCGTTCTCTATACAAGGAACTGCGCCGTAATGGGTTTGCCGATACCGATGTTATCAATTTCTCCCGTGAGATTATTGAATGCATGTCCCAGGAAATGAGGAAGGAAACCGCAACGAAAGCCGCCCCGGAAAAGGACCGTCTCCTAATCGGTTAGGCGCTCTCGAACGATCTTAAAAACTGTTTCAACAACCTCTTCAAGATTGAGGTGTGTCGTATCTACCACAACGGCGTGGTCGGGCACGACCAGGGGCGCGCAGGTACGTGCCCGGTCGCGATGGTCGCGCTCTTCGATATCATTCAGTACCTGGGTATAGGACGGTGCAGCGCCCTTGGCCGCAAGTTCCAGAAATCGTCTCTGGGCGCGGGCCTGGGAGGTCGCATCCAAGTAGATCTTGACATCTGCCTGTGGGAAGATCACCGATCCGGTGTCGCGGCCCTCGGCCACCAGCGATGTCTTTTGAGCAAAGTCTCTCTGGAGCTTAAGAAGCAACCGCCGTACCGATGGGAGGACTGCGATGCGCGATGATAGCGCGCTGACATGCGGGGTGCGGATGGATTCGCTGACATCCGTTCCATTGAGGAACACCCTGTCGTGGTCAAGGTCGATCTTGATGTTCGAGATGATCTCTTTGCAGATCGCATCGTTGTCGATATCGGCCCCTAATTGGTCCACCGCCAAGGCGCAGGCCCGGTAGAGTGCCCCGGAATCAAGGAAGGTATAGCCCAATTTATCGGCCAATATCCTGGCAATGGTCGACTTGCCGGTGCCGGAAGGGCCGTCGATGGTGATGATGACGTTTTTCATGGCGCTAGTCCCGCCAGATCTTTGAAAAATCCGGGGTACGATATGTCGACGCATGCCGTATCGTCCAGATGGATGTCAAGAGACAAGACCTTGCCCAGAACAGCGAATGACATGGCGATGCGATGGTCGGAGGCCGTCTGTATCCGTCCTGCCCTCAACGGCAGAGGGCCATCGATGATCATCCCGTCGTCGAGTTCCTCCACATCGGCCCCCAGGGCAGCAAAACCATTGACAATGGCCTTGATGCGATCGGCCTCCTTGACCCGTAACTCTCGGGCGTCACGTATAATGGTCCGACCTTCGGCGCACGCCGCGGCAATGGCGAGGATGGGGAGTTCGTCGATAAGGCTCGGGATTTCGGCCCCCTGAATGGTTGTCCCCGTGAGATGCGTTCCCTGCACGCGGATATCGCCGACTGTCTCGCCGGCGGTCTCACGATAATTATTAAATTCGATGTCCGCGCCCATCCGCTTCAGGACATCGAGGAAGGCAATGCGCGTCGGGTTGAGGCAGATGCCCTTGATGAGGAGGTCCGATCCCGGGGTTGCCGCAGCGAGCACGGCCGGAAACGCAGCCGATGACGGGTCGCCCGGGACTTCGACGGGGCGGGCCTGCAGGTGCTGCCCTCCATGGATTCTGATGCGATTGCCGTCCTCGACAAGCTCGATACCGAAAAAGCGCAACATGCGTTCGGTGTGGTCGCGGCTTTTGAGCGGTTCTATCACCTCGGTTGCCCCCTCGGCATTCAAGCCCGCTAGGAGCACGGCCGATTTGACCTGGGCCGATGCGACGTCCATGCGATAAGTCAAGCCCGCGAGCCGTCCACCCTTGACCGCCATGGGAAGATAACGGTCTTGTCGTGCCATGAAACAGGCGCCCATGGTCGCCAGCGGTTGAATCACCCTGGCCATGGGGCGCCTGACGAGCGACGCATCCCCGGTAATGCAGCTTACCCCATGGATTCCGGCAAGGATGCCACACAGAAGCCTGGCCGTGGTGCCGGAGTTTCCGGCATCGATTACGGTCTGCGGTTCCTTGAGTGTACCGCCTCTCACCAGCCATAAGTCGCCGTCACGACGTATGTCGGCGCCCAAGGCCTGCATGGCCTCCCTGGTGCTTTTTACGTCAAGCGACTCCAAGGCGCTCTTGATCGTGGTGGTCCCGCGGGCCAGGGCGCCGAACATGAAGGCCCGGTGGGATATGGATTTATCGCCAGGAGGCGATATTTCACCGCGAATGTGCATTGCGTAAACTCCTGATCATCGAAGTATTGGGAGAATGTTCTCCAGATTGGCTATGAGCGCCTCATTTTCATGCGGAAGACCGATCGAGATGCGCAGAAATTCCGCTAATCCGGGCTCGTCGAGGTAGCGCGTAATGATGCCCCGTTGGAGCAGTTCCTCATAGACACGTCGTGCCGCCGGTCCGACATGGACCAGGATGAAATTTGTTTGTGACGGAACACAGGCCAGTCCCAGCCGGGAGCATTCCCGTTCCAGATAGTCCAGGCCGTTCCATGTCAAGTCCAGGGTTTCCTGCACAAAGGCTGTGTCCGACAGGGCCGCGGTCCCGGCCTTGATCGCCAGCAGGTTGAGGTTGAACGGTGGTTTCACGCGTCCCAGGATGTCGATGATGGTACGGTCAGCCAGGCCGAAACCCACCCGCAAGCCAGCCAGGCCGTGCGACTTCGAGAGGGTGTTGATAACGATGATGTTAGGGCAGGTGGCGATGAGGTTTGACGTGCTGGCAAAGTCGGCCGCTCTGGCAAAGGCGGCGTAGGCCTCATCGATAATCAGGATCGATGAGGCAGGAATCCGTGCAATGAGCCTGTCGATGGCCTCGCGGTTCAGATACGTGCCGGTGGGATTATTGGGGTTGGCCAAGAAGATGAGCTTGGTGTGCTCTTCTCCTGTCATGGCGCTTTCGATGGCCGAGGCATCGATGCGAGTTCCATCCATGGGGGTCCGGATCACTGTAGCCCCGCAGGCCAGAGCTGCAATGCGGTAGTAACTGAAGGTGCATTCCGGGATAACGACCTTGTCGCCGGGCGCCAGGTACGCCCGGCAGACCATGTCGATGATCTCGTCCGAACCGTTGCCGGCAATGATGTTCTCCGGTTCGCAGTGAAAATACCCGGCCGCAGCCTGCCTCAGTTCTCTTGCGGCGGCGTCGGGGTAGAGGTGGACGTGATCCTTAAAGGTGTCGATGGCCTTCAGCGCCAGCCGGGAAGGCCCCAGGGGGTTCTCGTTGGATGCCATTTTGATGGGGGCGGCGATGCCGTGCTGGCGGGCGATCTGTTCTTTCGAAAGGCCCGGCGCATAGGGCGGTATCTGCGCGATCCAGGGATTGGCTTGAGGCCGTTTCATTCGCCGATCCCACCCTCGGGATAGGAACCCAGGAGAATGATCTCGCGGGTGTGCGCCTTGATGGCCTCCATGGCTTTCCGTACCCGTTCCTCCATCAGCGAGCCCTGTAGATCGATGAAGAAGACGTATTCCCAGGGATCTTTGCGCGACGGACGGGATTCGATCTTGGTCAGGTTGATGCCCTTCTCGGCGAAGGCCCCAAGGGCATGGTAGAGCGATCCCGGTTTGTTCTCCAGGGTGAGGATGAGGGATGTCTTGGCATGCTCGGCGGCGACAGTCATGGTGCGTGATAAGACCCAGAAACGCGTGATATTTTCGGATGAATCGCTGATATTGGCAGCCAGGACCGAAACATCATACAGCCGTGCTGCCTGTTCGGATGCGATGGCTGCGCTCTCGGGGTCGGCCGCGGCCGTGAGGACCGCGTCCGATGTGCTGGCCGTCGTGATGGTTGCAACGCCGGGCAGGTTGGCCTTCAGCCATCCCCGGCACTGTGCCAGGGCCTGCGGGTGCGAAAAAACACGGGTAACCTTGTTCATAGTTGTCTGCGATATAAGGCAGTGCCTGATGGGCAGCAGGATCTCCCGTACCACCGAAAGCCGCGAGCTGACCATCAGATCCAGGGTCTGCGACACCATGCCCTCGGTGGAGTTCTCCACCGGAGCGATACCCAAGTCGGCCCGCCCCGCCATGACCGCTTCAATTACGGCCTCGATGGAAGGCTGGGGGAGAAGAACCGCATCACAGGGGAAGATCAATGCCGCCGCTTCGTAGCTGTAACTGCCTTGAGGGCCCAGATAGGCGATGCTCTTTCTGGCCTGCAGTGACCGTGATATGCTGAAGACGACATGCATGATGGACAGAAGCATGTCCCTGGTCAGAGGCGGGTTGATCATCGTGCTCAGCCGATCGATGATGGCGCGCTCCCGAGCAGGGTCAAAGGTTTGCACACCGTTGGCGTGTTTGAGCGTCCCCATCTGTACGGCCAGATCAGCCCTTTTCTGGAGCAGGAGTATGAGCTCGTTGTCGACGGCGTCGATGGCGCTCCTTATTTCCTCTACATCATTCTTCATGCACGAGATGTACCGCACCTTTCAAGAGTGCAGCCCACCCTAGCAGAAGAGCGCGGTTTTTTCAAGGAGGAGGACAGGAGCAGGGCGGTCTGCCCTTCGGATGAAAAAAAGGGGTGAGGCACGCCTCACCCCTTGGGTAATGGGGAAATCCCGTGATTATCTTTTCTTAAAGTAGAACACCGCGCTCTTGACCTGCTGGCTGCTGTTTGCGCCAACCACGTACCAGTAAACCGTGGACTTGGAGGGTACGAACATCGACCACAGGGAGGTGGGCACGGTGTAGTACTTGGCGGTTCCGGAGTACATCTTGGTATAGCTGCCACTGCCGACCTTCGCATAGAGCGTGAAGGTAGAGAGGTTCTGGGCGGACCATTTGATGGTCGGACTGGTCGAGACGGTGGAGCCGTTTGCCGGGCTGAGCGGCTGGATGCTTACCGTGCTGGCGGCCTGGACGCTTACGGTCACGCTGGCGGCGGCGCTGGTGGCCTTCCCGTCGCTGACCTTCAGCTCAAAGGTGTAGCTGCCGGCCGCCGTGGGCACGAATGTCGGCTTGACGCTGTTGGGGCTGGTTAAAGAAACCACCGGACCAGAGGTCTGCGACCAGGCATAGGTCAGGGCGTCGCCGTCGGCATCGCTGCTGGCGCTGCCATTCAGCGTCACGGTCTGGCCAACCGTGGCGGCGATACCGCTGCCGGCATTGGCCACCGGGACGGTATTGGTGCTGTTGACGGTCACCTGCACCCTGTCTTCAGACTGGGCCTGTCCGTCGGAAACCACGACCTTGAACTCGAGCACGCCGGCCACGGTCGGGGTGAAGGTGGGACGTACGGACTTTGCATTCGTAAGACTCACCGTAGCGCCTGAGGTCTGGGACCAGGTGTAGCTGAGCGCATCGCCGTCCGGGTCCAGCGAACCGCTGGCGTCGAGCGCCACCAGGGTGCCGACCTTCACGGTGCTGTCATCACCGGCATCCGCGATCGGGGCGTTGTTGGCGCTGACCACCGTAATGGTGACCGTGTCGGCCGTGGAGTCGACCTTGCCGTCGTTGACGATGAGCTGGGCGACGTATACGCCGGTGTATTGGGGCGTGAATGACGGTTTGGCGGTGTAGAGATTGGAGCAGCTGGTGATCTGCGGACCGGAGAGCTGACTCCACTTGTAGATGAGTGTGTCGTTGTTCGGATCGCTGGAGCCGCTGCCGTCCAAGGTGACTACCGTTCCAAGCTGAACCGTTCGGTCGTCGCCGGCATCGGCGGTCGGGGCCTGGTTTGAGGCGTTGACCGTTACCGTCACCTCGTCCGGGGCGCTGTAGTTGACCCCGTCATGGCACCTGACCGAGAATTTGTAGGTGCCGGCATTCTGAGGGGTCATGGTCAGGGTTTGGGTCGTCATGGCAGGCAGACTGATCGACGGCCCTTCGACAAAGGTCCAGGTGTAGGACAGGGTGTCGCTGTTTGCATCCGCGCCTGAGGCGGTCAGGGATATCGTCTGGCCGGCATTGATAGTGATGTCGTTGCCGGCGCTGACGGTCGGTGCCACGTTGTTGATGGTGATGTCCACCGTGCTGGAAGAACTGGCTTTGCCGTTGGAGCAGGTCAGCATGAAGCGATAGACGCCGGCCTTGACTGCCAGGAAGTTGGCGTTGGCCGTATTGGCATTCACAAGAGCGACCGCTGTACCCGATACCTGGGTCCAGGAATAGGTCAGCGTCAGGCCGCTCGGGTCAGCAGCGGAGCCGTTCAGGTAGATGCGGGTCGGGTCGGATTGCTGATTGCTGCCCGCGTTGACGGTCGGTGCCGTGTCGTACCTATTCTGAGGGTCGGTGCCGTTGTAGTATTCTTCAATATTGGTGAAGCCGTCGCCGTCGCTGTCCAGCCCGGCATCGTCCGGATTATTGATATCGAGGCCGCTGGAGGTTTCCCAGGCATCCGTTATACCATCGCCGTCGCTATCCAGTCCGAACTCGATGGTATCCGAGGTTGGGTTCGACCAGTTCCCGGCCGTATCCTTGAACATGGCGTACACGGTCTTGACGCCGTCCCCGGAGGTGAGCACCCAGGCCTGGGAGGTGGTAAAGGCGCACTCATTGCTCCACGTCGATCCGTCGTTGCTGATCTTCATGCCCGCCACGCCGCTGGCATCGGAGGCGGAAAGAGTGAGGGTGACGCTCCGGGTGGAGGTAAAGGTCGCGCCACCATTGATCTGGATGCTTCCGGTCGGCGCCGTGGTGTCGGGGGTCGGGATATAGGCGCTGACTTCCGTGGATTTTTCTGATTCATTGGATGAAGTATCGTAGGCCGTTAAAGCCACGTAGTAGGTTTTTCCCGTGCCGAGGTTGGGTATCGTATAGGTGGTTGTGTTACCGACATTCACGCTGCTCGCATAGGTGCCGGATGTCGTGCCGTAATATACCTTATAACCGGCGAGATCGGAATCCGTGTTGGCGTTCCAATTGACCTTCAGTGAGGCCGCGATGGCTGACATGGGGAACAGGAAGAGAATCGCCAGGATCAGCAGCCTCAGAAATGTTTTCTTATACGCCATGGTGTTACCTCCCGTTGTTGTGCTGGCGTGTATATGGCAAGATACAAGCCAAGGATTAAACTACAGGGAAATCGGTTGGTTATTTAAAGATGGGGTGTGTTATCGCCGACGATTTTTGTAAATCGTGTTACATTGCTGTAATTTAACGGGCGGTCAAGAAACAGGTGGCGGCTGTCATCGTTTCAAACACCGTCCGGGGTAAGGCGATCCCACCGCGAAGGGCCTCGCATCATGCCTCCAGGACGATGAGCGCTATGACGGCCTCGAGCCTCACCGCGATCTTCCATGGCTCGCCGACAGACCTTTGAGGGCTGCGATGACAGCGCCGGTCGAGTATCTTCATATCGAGAGGTCTCCCCCTGTATTCAACCCAGGCGACACCGCCTCCTCATATAGACTTTTCATATAGACTTGAAAAGCTTCCGGGGGGGATGTATGCTGCCTGCCATGCCAAGGATCTTCTTGATGCTCGTGGTCATGCTCGTATCGTTGTGCCAGCAGGTGCATGCCATGGAATACGAGAAAGAGCGCGAGATTTCGCGCGAATTGATCGACATGCTCGATGCCCAGGGCGCCCTGGCCCACGAGACGGATCTGACCTGGGTTTTGCAGACGCTGACGGACCAGCTTGCCGACCATGTTAAGGAACCATTATATACATTCAGGATCCATCTGGTATATGACCGGTCCATCAATGCCATGGCGATCCCTGACGGCAATATCTTCATCAATCTCGGGACCGTCCTGCTGGCCAAGGATATGGACGAGATCGCCTCGGTCATCGCCCATGAAATGGGACACTGTCAGCTCAGGCATATACCGGAGGCCATGAGGGCTCAGTCCCGTATGACGACGGCATCGATCGTCGGGGTCATTGCCGGAGTCCTGCTCTCGGCCGCCAATCCTGAGGTCGGAAGCGCACTGGTGCTCTCATCGATCGGCGGGGCCGAGAATATCAAACGCCAGTATACCCGCAAGAATGAGCTGGAGGCCGACGAATTCAGCCGCAACCTCCTTGCCGAAGCGAACCTGGATCCATCCGCCACGGCGCGATTCCTCGTCCGTCTGCGTTCTTATTCCGACAGCCCATCGGTGCCCGACTATCTGCTGACCCACCCCTACACCCAGGATCGCATCGCCGTGCTGGAGAAGCAACCGAGGCCGCCCCGTCCGGAAGCCCGGTACTGGACCTTACAGGCGGCTGCCATCGGCGAACTGCTCTCGGAAGAAGAGGCGGACAGGCGCGCCGCGGCGCTGTCGCAACCCTATGCCAGGCTGGCCTTGGGGATCAGCAAGGTGCGTCACGGCAAGAACCTGGAAGGCTTGACCATGTTGGAGGGTATCGACCTGCCGCTGGCAAGAACCTGGAAAGGACTTGCACTGTATGGACTCGGCAAGAAAGATGAGGCCTACCCCTTATTGCGTGGCGGCCGGCAGAATGCCAGGACGGCGCTGGCGCTTTGTGAGATCATGATGGCCAAGGGCGAGATCAAAGACGCTATTGCCATTGTGCGTCCCTATGAGGATGGGAATCCACGTGCGGCCTATACGATGGGCATCCTGTATGAGAAGGACGGGCAGAAGAGCCTGGCGCATGTTGCCTTTGCCCGTTACTTTTTCACGACCAGAAACTTTAAGTCCAGCCTCTATCATATCAACAAGGCCCTGGAGGATAGGAATCTTGACAAGGAAACCACCGAAAAGCTCACCCGTATGAGGAAAACCATGGAGAAAACCCAGGGCTCACAGGGGTGAACGCAGATATCGAGAGATCGGGGATCGAGCTGAAGGGATCTCTTCCTCATTGCCGCGTCTTTCAGAACCGGATCCGGAGAGGCAACAGGGTTCGAATCATGCCATCCTTCATCCTGTTTTCTGACCTCTGGCTGCGGGCTTAGCGTGTTTAGCTTCCTTCTTGCACGGTTTGATCACGGCTTCCCGTTTTAACAACGCCCTGACCTTGCTGATGTCGAAGACCTCGGTTTCGCCGCTTTCTTCGTTCACGGCCTCCACAAACGAAACCCCGCCCTTGGTAGTGATATATACCGGCGTGATTTGATAGACCTGCATCTCGCCATAGCCGTGCTTGGGGTAGAGAATGACCAGGGATTGCCCCTGTTGGGCCGCCTGTTCGAAGATCTCGATCCCTTTGTGCCCATAGGGCAGGGGTATGAGCATCCCGAAAGGATAGATGCCTCCCTTGAACGTCGGCTTGAGTTCAGCCTGCCCGTGGATCTGCAATGGCAGCGACCTTCCCCAGTTCATTGCGCCTTCCTGCTCCGGCATGCGATCGGTGCGTTGGATGATGACGCTCTTGCGGTCAAGGAAGGTCACAACCTCATCCTCGCAGCGTTCGGGTATACGGTAGATCCCGGGCAGGACCTCGTCGAGACCGTGGGGGATCTTGTCGCGGCAGTTGTTGATCACCAGAAAGGTGCCGCGGATGATATGGGCCTGCGACAGGGATGTGGCCCATCCGGCAATGGTTTTGAGGACGTTTTCAGGCACGGCGTGTTTGGCGATCCTGTCCAGGAAATTAGTGAGCTTATCGGCGGTCCAGCCTTCCCGCACGGCACGGAAGACCGAGGTGCGGCTGAGGCGATAGATGCTGATGACATCTGCCTGTACGAGGTCTGCGATCTCGCCGATGTTGAGATGGTCCAGCGGGTCGAAATCCTGCGGCACCAGGATCTCCATATTGGGCTGGATGATGACCTCGTCCCGGTAGGCCGTGATCGGCTGGGCAAGCTTGCCGCTCTCCAGGGCCTGGTAGATCTCCTCCTGGATGCGGATCCATTTTCCGGAGACATCCTCCTGGAGGATGCCCAACTCAAGCCATAGGCTTATCAAGGCCGCGGGCGTGTGCTCGATGGCGTCCATCTCGGGGAAGTGTTGCGCCAGATAAAAGAACAGGGCTCGTTCAAAGGTCTCGCGCCCGAGCCCTCTGGCGCCGCAGATCTGCATGATCCTGGCGTCCAGGCCTGGGTAAGGACGGCAGGCCTGGAGAAAACGCCAGACGCGGTAGCGCAGTTCGCCTTCCATGGCGAATTCCTGCGCCGGACCCTGGAGGACTTCGATGGCGCCATTGGACTCCCGCACGCAGCTCAGCATTTCAAGCTCCCAGTAGATACGGCGGATTTCAATGAAGGCCCCCAGGCGTTCTTCGAGGAGTTCCCAGCCCTTCTTGAACGGTTCCATGCCGGGCCGGCAACGGATCTTCACCGTGCGCAGGGCATTGAGCATGACGATATGCGGCCATATGCTCACGGGCCTTACATCCTTCCAGGACACGGCCGCGTCGGGAAGTCCTTCGCTCCTGATATCGGCCATGACCGGGGACAAGGACGGCAGCAGGATGATCGGATCCCTCCCGCTCAGTCCGGCCTGGAAAACCAGCCCCCGTTCCCCCAGCCGTTCCAGGATCGCACGCATGGACGTGATCTCCTGGCGATAGATCCGCAAGAAGACATGCCATTCCATCTGAGAGCCGAGCTCGAAGATATCGCTTAGGACGGAGCGCTCCTTTTCGGAGAGCCCATCCACGATCCGCCGCAGCCTGGCGGGGTCGCTCAGCCAGGCCGATAATCGATCGGCGTCAGCGGTTTCACCCATGATCCGGGTGGAGATGATCCCCACCATATAAGCGGGAATGTTTCCAATCAGATCGAAGCTAGAAGTCATCCGGCGACCATTCCTCAATGCAGTATTTATACCCCTGTTCAGCCAGGAAAACCTGCCGCTTGTGGGCAAACTCATCCTCGGCGCTGTCGGCCGTGACCAGGGTGTAGAAGGTGGAGACGCGCTGCTTCGGCCGCAGGATGCGTCCCAGGCGTTGCGCCTCTTCCTGACGTGACCCGAAGGTGCCCGAGACCTGAATGGCTACCGAGGCATCCGGCAGATCGATGGCGAAATTGGCGACCTTGGAAACCACCAGCACCGGCACCTCTCCGGCCCGGAAGGCCTGGTAGAGGTTGTCGCGCTTGCTGTTGGATGTCGCGCCGGTGATGAGCGGCGCATTGAGGGCGGCGGCGATGCGCTTGAGTTGGCTTAAGTACTGGCCGATGATCAGGATCGGTTCGTCGGCATGCCGGTGTACGATTTGCTTGACCACGCTGTCCTTGAAGCTGTTTTCGGATGCGATCCTGAACTGGGCGCGCTCCGATTCCAGCATGTAGTGTTGCTGCTGATCCAAGGGGAGAGGCAGCCTGATTTCGAAGCAGAGCGCCTCGGCGATGAAACCTTTGCTCTCCAGCTCTTTCCAGGGCACGTCGTAGCATTTCGGCCCGATGAGCGAAAAGGTATCCTCTTCGAGTCCGTCCTCGCGCACCAGCGTGGCGGTGAGGCCCAGCCGTCTCTTGGCCTGAATCTCGGTCGTGGCCCGGAAGACGGGGGCCGGCAGCACGTGCACCTCGTCATAGATCAAAAGACCCCAGTTGCGCGCCTGCATGAGCTGCATGTGTTCGAACGGGCCGGTCTTGGACTTGCGGTAGGTGAGGATCTGATAGGTGGTGACCGTGACCGCCTTTATTTCCTTCTTGAACCCGGTATATTCGCCGATATCGTCAGGCCCCAGCTCGGTCTTGTCCAGGAGCTCCCCTATCCATTGGTGCACGGCGGCGACATTGGTGCACAGGATCAGGGTGCAGGTCTGGGCCTTGGCCATAACCCCCATGCCCACGACGGTCTTGCCCGATCCGCACGGCAACACCACGACGCCCTGACCGCCGCGCGTCGACCCGCCTGCCCAGAAGTTTTCCAAGGCCTCCAGCTGGTATTGTCTCAAGGTGAAATCGCGACCGGACAAGGTCTTCTGGCGTAATGATATCTTCAGAGGCTCGCCGGGGTCGTACCCCACGAGATCGTTGACCGGAAAGCCGGCCTTGATGAGCAGGTGCTTGAACCGGCCGCGCATGTCGGCCGGTATGGTGAAGGCATGGGGGGTAAGGACGTCGATTACGCAATCCTTGATGCGGGGTTGCGCCAGGATCTGCTCCAGCACGGCCGCATTCTTGGCCTCGATCTTGAGGCGGTCGCCTTCATCTCTGAGCATCCTGATGGCATCCCAACGGGAAAAGGCCTCCTTGATGCGGAAGACGACCCCCGGCGGCAGGTCGTAGCGCGAGTAACGCGCGAGTCGCGCGAGGATGTCATCACACGTGACCCCCAGCGAGGCGGCATTCCAGATGCTGATCGGCGTAATGCGGTAGGTGTGCACATACTCGGGCGACTTGATGAGCTCGGCAAAGGGCAAGATCGCGTCCCGGGCTTCCTCGTAGACCCCGGACATCACCTCCAGGAGAATGCTCCCATCGCTCTGGACTATGACAGGTTTTTCGCTTGCTATCATCAGAAACTCTGAGAATCCCACAGATGGGCGGAAAAGGCAATGGCCTTTTTCGTTGCATCTTTTCGTCGTTCTTTGAGCAAAAGGGCTAATCCGGGCCTCACGAATTTCCGATTGCTATTCACGACTGAATAGCACAAAATATTCGCACAAGCGGTGCGTTTGGGAGACGCTCATGATGATGCTCGAACAGAATCCGGACGGGGTGATCAAGGCGGACATTGTCGTCGGCATCCCATCCTACAACGAAGCGCCGAATATCGCCTTCCCCACCGAACAGGCCGCCCTCGGATTGAAGCAGTATTTCGGGCATATGGCGGCGGTGATCATCAACAGCGACAACAACAGCCCCGATAGAACCGCCGAGGCCTTCATGGCCACGGACACACACGGCATCCCCAAGATCTCCCTATCGACCCCCGAGGGCATCAAGGGACGCGGCAACAATTTTCGCAACCTTTTCAAGAAGGTCATCGAAATGGACGCCAAGGCCCTGGTGGTGGTCGATTCCGACCTCAAAAGCATCACCCCGATGTGGATCAAGAACCTGGGCGAACCGCTGTTCAAGGATTTCGGATTTGTGGCCCCTCTCTACATGCGGCATGCCCATGATGACATGTTCAGCAGCACGATCGTCTATCCCCTGACCAGGGCGCTCTATGGACGCCGGGTCAAACAGCCCATCGGCGGTGATTACGGTCTGTCACGGGGGATGATCAACACCCTGCTCAAGAGCAATCTCTGGAACGGCGATGTGGCGCAGTACGGCATCGATATCTGGATGACCACCCGGGCCATGAATGAGGGCATACCCATCTGTCAGGCCTTTCTGGCGCGTCCCAAGATGCACCGGGTGCGCGAGAATGTGCTCGATCCGGGCCCCCTGTTCCGTCAAGTGCTCAGCACGATCTTCGACCTTATGGAGACCTATCGCGACAAGTGGTCCGTCACCAAGTGGAGCAAGCCTACGGCCATTTTCGGCTTCGGCGGTGAAGAGCCTCAGCTGCCGGCGCCGGTCAAGATCAACCGTGAAAAGCTCTATCAGCGTTTCAAGGCCGGTTTCAGCGAATACTGGGAAATCTATCGCAGTATCTGCACCACGGAAAGCTTCCAGAAGCTCCGAGAGATCGCCTCGCTCTCCATGGAGCATTTCGAGATCCCCGAGCCCATATGGGCCAAGATCATGTATGACTTCGCCCTGGCCTTTCACCGCAAGACGCCGGCCAGATCGCGAGTCCTGGAGGTTCTCGTGCCGCTCTATATCGGCATGGTGCTCTCGTTCGCCAACAAGACCAAGGGGATGACTCTCCCGCAGGCGGACGAGGCGCTTGAGGATATGTGTCTGCACTATGAACAGACCAAACCGTATCTCATAGATCGATGGAAGTAGGAGGATGCTGCCATGGCCAAGATCCTGATTGTCGATGATGAGAAGCATATACGGGCGCTGTATGCGGAGGAACTGGAGGAAGAGGGCTATGACGTGGCCGTGGCCTCGGACGGGAAGGACATCCTCGCACGTCTGGAGCAGGAGCGTCCCGATGTGGTGGTGCTGGATATCAAGATGGTGGACTGCAGCGGTCTGGACGTGCTTCTGGAGATCCGCAACCGCTTTTATAATCTGCCCGTCATCCTCTGCAGCGCGTATGGGACCTATAAGGTCGATGTCAAGTCCATTGCGGCGGATGCCTATGTCGTGAAATCATCGGACCTCACGGAACTCAAGAAAAAGATCGCCCAGGCGCTCGAGACCAGGGTCCCGGAGAAGGGATAGGCCGATGGCCGTCCATGCCGACCTGCACACCCACACAACGGCCTCGGACGGCGACCTGACACCATCCGAACTCGTGGCTCTGGCCGCGGCGCGCCGTCTCGGGGCACTGGCCATTACCGATCATGATACCCTGAAAGGGGTGCTCGAAGGCGTGCAGGCGGGAAACGCCCAGGGTCTCATGGTTATCCCGGGCGTCGAGATCAGCGCCGTCTTCGAGCCCGGTACCCTGCATATGCTCGGGTATTTCGGCGTCCATCCGGCTGGACTGGAGGCCGATCTGGACAGGGTCCAACAGGCCCGGTCGGAACGTTTCCCCAAGATTATCCGTCGGCTCAATGATCTCGGATGCATGATAACGCTCGAGGAAGTAGCCGCGATCGCCGGAGATGCCCAGATCGGGCGGCCCCATATCGCCAAGGCCCTCATCGCCCGCGGCTATGCCAAGACGTTCGACGAGGCCTTCAACCGGTGGCTCGGCAAGGGCAAACCGGCGTATGTGGAAAAGGAAAAGCTGAGCTGCGAAGAGGCCATAGCGCTGATCCTCAAGCATGGGGGCGTGCCGGTCATGGCGCATCCCTTCACGCTTGAGCTTGAGGATACGGACCTCAAGGACTTCATGGCGCAGCATAAAGAGCGCGGCCTCAGAGGCATCGAGGTCTATTACCCGGAGCATTCCCATGCGCAGATGAGGCTCTACCGTGATATCGCCCGATCTCTGGGATTGGTCGCCACCGGCGGGACCGATTTCCATGGACAGAACCGCATCAGCGCCCACCTGGGGGATACCGGGGTCGATAAGGATCATCTCAAGGCTTTGATGGACCTGCTGTAGATTTTTATCTACTTTCAAGGCCGGTTCTATGCTAGCATACCGCCATGGCGCTTATGGGCAATCAGCCGTTTTTGAGTGTGATCATCCCCATGTATAACGAGGAGGCCAACGTGGCCTCCACGATTGCCCGGGTGGAAGACGTTCTCAAGCGCTGGGGGCGTCCCTTCGAGATCATCCCGGTGAATGACGGCAGCACCGACCATACCCTGCAGGCCCTGGACGCCCTGGCGGCGCACGACGAGCGCATCCATGTGGTGTCGTACTGGAAGAACGGCGGGCGCGGCAAGGCCTTGCGGTATGGCTTCAAGGCCGCGCGTGGGGAATACATCGCCACCATCGATGCCGACCTGTCGTATGATCCCCGCTATATCCTGGACATGGCCAAGGTGCTGGATGAGGAGAGCGATATCGACGTGGTGCTCGCCAGCGCCTATATGGAAGGCGGGGCCGCCGTGGGTGTTCCAACCGACCGGCTCTTTATCAGCAAGCTCGGCAACCGTATCCTCCAGATGGCCATGCCGGAAAAGATCCACACCGTGACCTGCGTGGTGCGCTGCTATCGCCGGGCGGTGATCGAGAGCCTGGACCTTGAGTCGAACGGCAAGGAGATCCACCTGGAAATACTCTCCAAGGTCCTGGCCATGGGTTTCCGGATCAAGGAGATACCGGCCACGCTTACCGCACGCAAGAAGGGCAAGTCCAAGTTCGCCTTTCGGACCACGGCCGTCAGCCATCTGATCTTCACCTTCTTCGAACGCCCGAGCCTGCTCTTCGGTATGCTCGGCCTGATCCTGACCGTGCTCGGTCTGGGGCTGGGTGTCTATATCCTGCTGCTCTATGCGCAGGCGGCCTTGAACCCCAACCGGCCGCTCATAACCCTCATGGTCCTCTTCATCCTGGGAGGTATGCAGATCCTGGCCTTCGGATTCCTGGCCTCGCAGATCAGCTACCTTCGCAACGAGGTATTACGGGTGCGCCGGGCTATCACCCTGGCCATACAGGCGGCTGAGGCCAGACCTGGGCAGCGGGGATCGACGCTCGGGGACGCATCCCGACCCGGGACATAAGCGAGGCCACGGCATTCATCCCCTCGGTGTTTGCGCCTTGAGTCTGGTGGTGGAGGGGCAAGCATTCGCCCTCACAGGTTAAGCGGGGCTTGTACGGTTGAAATGCACTTCATGGACTCGCCAAATTTTACTGGTATCTTTCCTGCAAGATTTCCAGGAAATGCGGCTCGATGGCGTCCAGTGCCTCTATCATGGTAGCCGTCTGTAGTGGCGACGTATAACCTTTCTCACCGAGAAAGCGGTAGAAGAGCTTCAGGGATGGCGGCCAATAGAGGTATTCGAATGGTTTGCACATCACCTTTCTCAAGAGATAATCCTCAAAAAACTCCATGAGATATTCGTCAGGCACGGATTTAAGCAGAATCAAGTCATCGAGCATATAGCGATAAATGAATGTCATATAGATATCGACACAGTGAATATATTCTTCCGGATCGTCGTTGAACCCCTTGGCTATAAGCCATTTTTTGAATAAGGGCGCACTTTCCTCTTCGATGGATATAGCCAACCTCTCATAGACATCGTAGTTGGTCCCTTTTTGCATATGATCGTCAAGTTCCCTGATCTTTTCGATAAAACGTTGATCCTCCTCATCTGGATCGATGCTCTTTTCCACCTTGAACCCGATCCGGCTGTGGTCAAAGGGTCGAATCAGATAGCTGGCGTCCTTTCTCATATACATAAACATGGATGGCGGTGCGGGTTGGATTTCTTCCGGGAAAAGATATATGTGCCGCTGGACCATCTCTTCGATAAAACGATCCATCTCTTCACCGTCGAGACTCAAAACCGAGCGGACATCTGTTCTTACCTTCTTCATCCAACCGGCATATTCGTCTGCGTTGTTTTTCTGTTTGCTGGTGGCCAGATTCCACAAGGAAGACGCCAGTTCCATTTTTCTATTCAGTTCGCTGATATCTGCAGGATTTGTTTCCATTAACGGCTGTGCATACTCCATGATGGCTTGGGACATGGAGATGGCTATAAATCCTTTCGGCGCCTCCATCTCTGTAATCGGCGGCCTCTCTATGAAACGCGGCTGTTTTTTTACTAAGCGGAGCTGCCGTTTCTTTTTTGCCTTATCTTTGGCTTTTGCCTGCCGTTTCACGATTTCCTTTTTGTTTTTTTTCATCGAACCAATCCCCTTCAGTGTAAGATATGCCCTTGCGACCTGGAACTTTCCACGCAGGCCCGGGACGGAAAAAAGGTGCGGGTTTTCGTGCCGTGGCAGAAGGTTTTGAACCGGTACTGTTTCTTTGACGGGTTCCACTGGTCGATAATCATTTCCACCGGCATCCGGCAGCCCCAGATACAGGTCGCGCATTTGGTGTCATAGGTCCGGGTGTCCAGACGGCGGTGTCCGCGTTTGCGGTAGGTATTCAGGTCAGGCGGCACGCCGTAAAACCGTGGGTCAGTCGAGGGCTTGTTTTCCACATTCTTGACGACCTTGATCCCCCTCGTCTTATAGAGTGAGGCTGTCTCTTTGCGCGAATCTTCGACCGTCACGGAGTATCCGCTCAGTTTCATGCCTACCTCAAACCGGTGTTTTTTGTGCGCAGCCCCTCCGACCGCGACCAGGAACCCGCCGGACTGCCCGCCACAGTTCCCGTCGTTGCGAAGCACATAACCCAGGTAGCTGTGGGATCGCTCGTCAAAAGATCGCGTGAGCCGGACGCGCGGCTGAACAGCCGAGCCCCGGCCTGAGCAGGTTGCCTTCGCAGCTCTTTTCCTTAAGCCGGCCATCAATCTTTCCCCGTTCCATCGAGTTTGCACAGCACCCGGTGTATTCCACGGATTCGTTCGTCATCAGACATAAAGAGAGCGATCCCGCGGTTGAAAACCGTGATCTCGACAGTGTCATCGGTCAGGACGAGCTTGAGGTTGTCGTATTCCACCGGATCGCCGGATTTCTTGTCCCCATAAACGCCACCGAGGTTAAGCAGGTTTTCCGCCTTCACCGCTGCTCGTACATCCTCAGGAATTCTTGATCCCCGCCAAATTTTGACAGACAGATCCTTTGGCTTCATGCCCTTTTCAAGCATGCCCCGGCGGTATTCGATCTTTTCCAAATCTTGAACCATTAAATCGGTGTGCGACATGGCTAACTCCTAACCACAGAATACACGGAATATACTGAAAATCAATCTATTACCCTTCCATGTTTTCCGTGGATTCCGTGGTTTTTTCGGTTCATCCGGTTTAAGCGTACTTTTAGCCGAGGAGGGCATATTTAGACTCATGGAGGGCATAGGGTTTGAGTTTGAAGAAGTCATTATCCCGGAAGCCGTAAGCCCTTTTCTGAAGCGTCCTGATTTTATTGTTGGTGCCCTCTAAGGGGCCGG
>JAKQBR010000185.1 GCA_029574005.1 Deltaproteobacteria bacterium
CGAGGAGCAGAAGCGGCGTATCAAGAAGGCGCTGTTTGAGGTGAATGAGCTGCCGCGGCGGATATTTATCTAGGGAATGAAGCGAGGTGAGGTGATGTTATGGAAACGAGATCACGCTATGATGCGGTCATAATAGGGGCCGGGATCGGCGGGCTGACGAGCGCGAGTTTGCTGGCCAAGCAGGGGCTCAAGGTAGTGGTGTTGGAGGCGCTGGACAGGGTAGGGGGTTGCTGTTCCAACTACGATTTTGGGGGATTCAAGCCCGAGGTTGGGGCGGTGTTCATCATATTGAAGGATCTGTATAAGAATTATTTTGAGCTGATCGACCGGCGGCTGGAGGACTATGTGGACTTCAAGCTGCTCGACCCGGTCTATGACATAGTGATTGAGCGCGATGAGCGCTATGTGCTGCCGCGGGATTTTGATGCCATGGAGGAGGTGGTGCGGCAGATCAATCCTGGTGACGTGGACGGTTACCGTCGTTATTGCAGGGACGCCAGGGCGGTGTTTGATGCGCAGAAGGCGGGGTTGGAATTTCCCATGCCGGCGCTCAAGGATGTGTACAGCTTCAAGACGCTGTGGAAGACGCTGAAGGCGGCGAGCGCGAAGGCGCTGCCGGCGCTGCCGGTCGTGGCCCGCATGGCGCCGCGCAACATGGACAGGGTCATCCGGAGTTACTTCAAGGATGAGCGGTTGCAGCTGATCTTCGGGTGGGAGAATCTCTATGCCGCGCTGCCGGCGCACCGTGCGAACGGCATGTTTTCGCTCATGACCTATCTTGGGCACGAGGGTTACTACTATCCCAAGGGTGGGATGATAGCGATTCCGCAGGCCATGGCGAAGATCTGCGGGGAGTATGGGGCCGAGGTGCGGCTGAAGTCGCCGGTGAAGCGCATTGTGGTGAGGAACGGGAAGGCAGTTGGCGTGGAGATGGCGACGGGCGAGGTGCTTGAGTCGAAGGTGGTGATATCGAACGCGCATTCGCGGGTGACCTATCTTAATCTGGTGGGTGTGGAGAATCTGCCGTCGTGGGCGGTGAAGACCGTGAGGCGTCAGCCGTGTTCCATACCGGCGCCGACGTTCTATCTGAACCTGAAGGAGAAGGTTGGGGCCAGAGCGCACTTCACCATTTTGCTCAACAAGCGTCGCAAGTTCGACGATTTGTGGTGGGAGTTTTATGACCGAGGGTTGCTGTACCGTGCGGATGACGGACCGATGATGGTATCAGTGCCGAGCTATTCGGATGAGGGTCTGGCGCCCGAGGGCAAGGACACGCTTTCGGCCATCTATATTGCGCCGTACAAGCTGAAGTACTACAAGTGGGACGAGATTGCCACGGATTGGGCGTGGGAGCTGGCGCATTCGATCGAGCGGCGAGCCTTTCCGGGGTTGACCTCCAAGATCGAATCGATCGAGTCGGTGCCGCCCACGCGTCTGGAGAGGACGCTCAATGTGCCGGAGGGGGCCTTTTTCGGTCTGGAGATGAACGGCACCAACATGGGTCCGTTCCGTCCGCGGTATCGTTCCGGCCTGGTTGACAATCTCTACCTGACCGGCCAGTGCACCAACCCGGGCGGCGGTGTTCCCATGGTGATGACCAGCGGCATCATCATGTCGAGCATCCTCATGAATGACTGGAAGAGCATATAACTTGAGTGCGGACTGCCTTTGAAGCGATCCTCTCGCCGAATCGAAAGAGAGGATCGCTTTTGTCTTATCTGTGTCCCTTGAGGTAGGCCCAGATCGTGTTGGGGATGGCCTTGATCAAGGCCCAGATGAGCTCACCATAGCGACCTTGGCCGAGCATGATATCCTTTAGCAGATGCACGATCTGGCGGTTCTCACGCAGGACAAGGATGCTTAGGTTGGGGGCGGTATTGAGTGGTATCGACATGAGAAACGCCACCAAGAGGTCCTGTTTAATCCCTTTGAGGGACTGGCCATAGAGCGAGGAGGCCTTTCCTCTGCCTTTAAGCGACTCTTGAATGGCCTGGGCCGCCAACACGCCGCTTCTCATGGCATACGATATCCCCTCGCCGGTAATGGGGTCGACCAGGCAGGCCGCGTCGCCCGCAAGGAGGATATTGTCCTTGCCGTGCTTGTTATGTGTGCGTGGAGTATAGGCCGGCAAAGGGAACCCTTTGCAATGTGCGGCGTATTCGGGGGGTAGGCCGATGGCCCGGAGAAACTTCTCGAAATGTGTCCTGATCTCCCGTGTATGCTTCGCAAGGACCCCGATACCCACTGAGGCTCCACCCTTTTTCGGGAACATCCATGCATAGCCTGATGGGAGGAAGCCATAGTAGAATGTCAGGCTGCCGGCATGTCTGCTGACGACCTCATGGGTGTCGGGGATGAAGCATTCAAGGGTGTATCCGCCGTGGCGTCGTTGATAGCCGAGCGATAGGGCCACCACGCTGTTGGCGCCGTCGGCTCCGATGAGATAGCGCGCCAGATAGGTGTCGCGGGAGGTTGTGACGGTAATGGTCTTCCCCGGGACAATCTTCTGAACGGGTTCGCCCTGATGGACCGTGACGCCCTGCTCGGCGGCACGTTTGAGCAGGACGTGGTCGAAGCGTGATCTGTCCACGATAATGCCCATTTTATCCTCTGAATACATTTCAAGGTCGTGTCCGCGATGAGTATAGGCCATGCCTCCCCGCACCTCACATTCTTTTGCCACCGAGAAGTCGCAGTCCGTCAGCATTTCGAGCGCCCTGGGGGTAAGCCCCCCGGCACAGAGTTTGGGGCGCGGCATGCAACGCTTTTCCAAGGCCAGCACTTTGAGGCCTGCGCGCGCGAGGTGGTGCGCGGCCATGGACCCGGCCGGCCCCATTCCTGTAACAATGACGTCATATATTTCCGGCATGATGCTCTCCTCTCATATGACATGATCCATGTCTGTTATATTAATATTGCTATAAACAAGAGTGGCCTGTTGCGCAAGGACGATCATCCGGAGGGTGCTCGCATCCACGTCGGGAATGATAAATTATGAGAATGTCGCAGTTTCAACTTGCAACAGTATTAATGTTAGTATACTATAACAATTGGATGAAGAATTAGATGCAATAAAAGAGGGGGTGGCCGTATGGAAGCTGCTTCTATGCGAACACCTTGGCGGTGCATGTTCCAAACATGAAGCCGTAGCACGAGAGAGCCTCTCCATGAAACCGATCCGGACGGTTTTCGATGGAGGGTTGTGATGACGAATGGTGCTGGGGGACTCGCCTCAACGCCAATTACTGCGAAAGGAAGGTGCCTATGTCAGTTGGGGTAATAAGTAATGCGCTCATGCAGGATTTGGTGCATATCGTAGGAAGTGGCAATGTCGTAACCGGCCCGAGGGCGTTGGATGTCTATGCCCAGACGGATGGGAGGAATGCGGATCTCATTCGTGTCATGCCCAAGACGACCGAGGAAGTAGCCGCCGTGGTGAATGTGGCCCGCGAGCATGGTCAGAAGGTGTACTCTGTCCGCGGGAAGATCTTTCCGGATGGGCTTGAAGGAAAGAAAGGCATCTTGATCGATGCGGCCAATCTGAACGAGATCAAAAAGATCGATAGCCGCAACCTCATGGCCCATATCGGGGCGGGCGTCACCTTTGAACAGCTCGAAAGGGAATTGGACAAGCAGGATCTGTGTCTGCTCATGCCTGGAAGCGCCGAAAGTCCCTATGTCGTGCGCTCGTATCTGGAGCGGGATACGCTTGTTGGTTCGGTGGGGTTCCGGCAGCCCAACCTCTCCGTCTTCCACGCCATCCTTCCCAATGGTTCGAAATGGATGAGCGGTACCCTGCAGTTAACTGAAGACGGCGCCAACTTCCGTGAAGACCAGGGGCCGCAGCTTTCTCCCATTTTCGGTGGCTCCGAGGACATCTACGGCATCCCGACCTTTGGTATCGTATATGTGTATCCCGTCAAGTCAGAGCGTCAGATATTCGCCTACGGCTTCAAGAGGCTGGAGGACGCCGTGGCCTTTACCTACAAGGTCAGCCGCAACGAACACTGCTTCGAGATCGCGGGTGGAGACAATGTCTGGTGGTCGTCCATTGCCGGAAAATCATTGGATCTGGCGAACTGGACTGTGCTGATGTCCATTGAACAGCACAAGGCCCTGGTGGACAACCAGGCCGCCCAGGTCGCGGCACTGGCCAAGGAGTTGGGCGCCAAGGCATTGGCCAAGGACATCACCGCCGCCATGGGTCAGACATTGCGCCGTCCCTGGTATCTCCTGGATCGCGCCATAAAAGGCCGGATCGAAGCAGTTAAATACTATACCTTCGCCGCAAAGGTACCGGCCCTGTTCGATGCCGCCGAGGCCCCCTTGAAGGGCATGGAAACCGGTAAGGGCTTTATCCCGGTATACTTTGGTTCGTCCTTCTTCTGTGAATGCGATATCCATCACACGCAGGCGGAAGCGGCCAAGGCAAGGGAAGCAAGGCTCGAGGCCTATGCCAAGGTGCTGGATCAGAGGGCCCTGATTGACCGCGGCAACGGCAGACTGGCCAAGATGGTCTTCGAAAAGGCCAACCCGGTGACGGTAAGCATGGTGAAGAATTTCAAGAAGATCTTGGATCCGGACAATCTGCTCAACCCCGGACAACTCATGGAGGGTATCTAAATGAAAGAAAATCTGACCAAGGCCCGCGAAGTTCTTGCTCAGTATCGTGAGGACTATGCCGTCTGCAGTAAGTGCAAGATTTGCCATGGTGTCAATGTTCAGGAAGTCAACCATGCCCGGTTCTTCCGTGGCTGTCCCTCGGGGGCATGCTTCGGTTTCGAAGCCTACTATGCCTCGGGTCGCATGGAGTTGGCTAGGGCGCTGAGCCTCCATGAGATCGAGCCGACGGATCAGTACAAACATGCGCTGTACACCTGCATGGAGTGCGGAAGCTGCCAGGAGCAGTGCTATCCGGTCAAGCAGATGTGGCCGCTGCGGGTCATCGAACTGCTCAGGGAAAAGGCCGTGGCCGAGGGTTGGGGTTTGCTGCCGGAGCATGAGCCTATCCTGAAGAGGCTGGAAGAAACCGACAACTTTTATGGCAAACCCCAGGCCGATCGCGACAAGCTGATCAAGGAACTGGGAGTCAAGGACGCGTCCAAAGAGAAGTGCAAGGTCCTGCTCTTCCTCGGCTGTAAGTATACCTTCAAGTCCGAAATGAAAGAAACGCTCAAGAGCGCAGTGAGCCTCCTCAAGAAGGCCGGCGTGGACGTAGGCATTCTGGGTTCCAAGGAGCTCTGCTGCGGGGCGCCTTTATTGGAACTGGGCGACCGTGATTTCTTCGAGGCCTTTGCGGTAGAGAATATCAAGCGCATTGATGCCGCCGGGGCCGAGACCGTGATCACGCTCTGCTCGCATTGTGCCTCCGTGTTCGGCGAGGAATACGCCACCTACATGGAAACGAAAACTCAGCACATTACCCAATACCTCAGCGAGGCATTGGCCAATGGCAACCTTAAGGCCAGCAAGAAGGCCAAGGGTACTGTGGCTTGGCACGACCCCTGCCGTTTGGGACGCCGGCTTAAGGTGTATGACGAGCCGCGGGCAATCCTCGATGCTATACCAGGCCTCAAGCGGGTCGAGTTCGAACGCAGCAAGGGCAATGCCATGTGCTGCGGTGGTGGTGGCATGGCGGCCCAGGCCTATCCGGAATATGGCCTGGATGTGGCTAAGGAGCGGGTCTTTGAGGCGGAATTCGTCGAGGTTGATAAGATCGTTACGGCCTGTCCGTGGTGCGAGGAGATGCTGCAGAACGGCATTGACGGGCGCAAGTCCAAGGTCAAGATTGAGAATATCCTGACGCTGCTGGATGAGTGTGTGGGAGGAAAGTAAGATGAAGCGACCCAAAATATTACCGAAGAGTATATTTTTAAAAGACCAGGACAACCGGCGAGTGCTCAGACGCCCTAAGCAGTTTGAGACCGATCCGACGCACAACCTGCCCGAGAACGTGGAGCAGGCTATCGTAGAGCTCAAGAGCGCGCTGGGTGACAAGTGGGTATCAGGCGATGATTCCATCACCTGCGGATATGCGCGTGACCAGAGTTTCAAGCCCTGCATGTACCCCCATATCGTTGCCCTGCCCGGCAGCACCGAGGATGTGGTCAAGGTCTTCGAGATCTGCAATAAGTATCTGATCGATGTCATGCCGTATGGTACGGGGTGCAATACCGTGGGCCTTACCATTCCGCTCTTCGGCGGCCTCATCATGGACGGCCGGCGCATGGACAAGATTGTGGCCATTGACAAGGACAATATGTATTGCACGGTTCAGCCGGGCGTGAACTACTGCATGCTGCAGGCCGAGGCCCAGAAGTTGGGCCTGCGCGTATCCAACCCGTCGGCCCCGGCCACCGTTTCGGTGGTCTCCAACCACCTGTTCTGCAATATCAACCTGATGGCGTCCAAGTACGGTTTCGGAATGGACAACATCATTGAGGCGAAGATCGTGCTGCCCTCGGGCGAGGTCTTGGAGGTGGGTCCGCGCGCCTATGGCATGGACGCGGCGCAGGTGGATGGTTTCGGGCCGGATATGTCCAAGATGCTGCGTTTCGCGGTGGGGACCCTGGGCTATGTGACCGAGTTGACCATCAGGCTCTACAACCAGCCGGCGGTGGACCTGGAGTTCTACCCGGCCTATCCGGATGACGACCTCACGGACTTGGTCGAGGCCCTCTACAGGCTGTCGCGCGACAATCAGGCCACTGAGATCGCGCATCTGCAGAACACCTTTTATGGCATCTTCATGGGCGATACCAACAAGGAAACCGAGGCCTTCGTGGACGCGGTGCCACGCAACAACATCATGGCCCATTTCTGCGGCGCTACCGAGGAAGAGGCCAAGATCAAGGTGGAGTATGCCCGCCAGCAGGTGCAGGAGGTCAGCGACAAGTACTTCTTCATCGAGCCTGAGATGATGAGGGAGATGGTTGGCGACAAGATCCATCTGGACCGCTGGAACAAATACTTCCGCGAGTCGGTGCGGGTGCAGCGTGTACGAGGCAGCTTTATCATCGGCGCCCTGGTCCACAACATGGACACATTCCTGGAAGTGGAGAAGGCCATGCGCAAGGCCGTGACCAACCAGATCGGTACGGCGGAGGGCATCTTCCGGCCAGACGATGCCAGCGCGTACTTCCAGCCCTACCACATGGGCCGCATGGCCTACCTGGAGTTCGATCTGTATACCAGCCAGGACGACAAGGACGACTGGCTCAGGGCCAATATGGGCTACTTGCGCGCCACGGTAACGGCCGTGATGATGAACACGATCGCGGCTCACGGCATCAGCCAGCTGTTCAAAGGCGCGCCGGGCATGGATATGATGGCGCCCATGGGGATGCCGGCCTTCGGCAACATCATGAGCCTGGCCGCGGCCTTGAAGCAGACCGTCGATCCCAACAACTTGGCCAACCGTCGTTGGGAGTATGAGGACGGGCAAGGTAAAAAGATATCAATGTTCTAGATTTGCCCAGGGGTACGGGAGAAACCCGTACCCCATTTTTTTTCAGGTCCTATCTTTGGTGTCCTTCCGGTGATCCTATGCTTGGCGAGAAAGGGGGAACACCTTCTTTGTTTTAACGAGCGAAAGGTGTTCCCCCGCTTTAACGTACTTCCGAGACAACTCCTATGTGGATGCTCTTTGAATATTTTGGATTATCTCGTCCGTTATCAGATAGGGGTAGGGGATGGGCTTGGCGCCACCGCTCATGAACACGCTTCCGAACTGGGAAGCCATGGTGTTGAACCGGCTGGTGCCAATGAAATTGAACGTCTTCTCCATCATGGTGACCTGCGGCCTTATCTTGGTCCAGATATGGCTTTTGAGGAAATGGGTTATCTTGAAGTTCTTATTGAGCCGGGCGAATTCCTGCTGTGCAACCTGGGGGTTGTAGACAGCCATTGCCGCGATCTTGCCCGAAATCATACCTCCCAGGATCCCGAACCAGGCAAAGGGGTCCATAAATCCGCTGATTGTTCCGCAGAGGATAAATCCCTTGTGGTGCAAACGGGGATTATCGCTTCTGGCCATAGGAACCACTCCTCCAACCAGGTAGCGCCAGTTATCATGCTCGACCCCTTCATTGCGTTTGCAGAACGATTTGTAGCGTTGCAGGGCCTCGGGGCTTACCGGTTTTAGAGAAAAGAGCAGATCGAAGTACAAATTATTCGTGGCGGTCATGTAGCCGTATTCGGTGATGCATTCATCGAGCCATATCCAGGCGTAATCGCTATACCCGCATTCTCCGATGGAGCACCACCCATAGCACGGGATATAGGGGATGTCGAGTAATTGGTAGGCGTCTTCACGCAGTCCGCAAGCGATGATGGTGTTCTCGGGCAGCTTCTGTATCTTCTCCAGGGTCAGCTCCGAATTGAATTCAAATTCGACCCCTTCGGCGATGGCTATGTTAAGAAGCAGGGTATCAAGGCTCGTCTTCCGATTCCCG
>JAKQBR010000212.1 GCA_029574005.1 Deltaproteobacteria bacterium
TCCTCGGGCCGTATTCCCGGCCCGTTGTCCTTGATTTCCACCGTGATCCTGGCGCTGTCCGAGGCCGTCCTGATGATGATCATGCCGCCTTTCTTTCCCAGGGCCTCGCCGTCGACCGGGTGCGACAGGCCCATAATGGACTCAAAGGCGTTGTTGATCAGATTCAGGAACACCTGTCCCAGCTGCTGGGGGGAGGCCAGGATGATCGGCAGACGCGGATTCAAGTCGAGTTCGACCTTTACGCGGCTCTGTTTCATATACGAACTCACCAGCGAGACGGTCTTTTCGATCACCTCATTGATGTTGCACGGCCGTTTATCCTCCATGCCGGGCCGATTGAGATCGAGCAGGTTTCTGACCGTATCCCTGATGCTGTTGAAGGCGCTCTTGATCAGATCGAGCATCTCCAGGAGGGTCGCATCGTCCTTGTGGGTGTTGCGGATATCGGAGAGCATCATGGTGATGGCCTGCAGGGGCGAGTTGATCTCATGGGCCACGGAAGCCGCCAGCTGCCCCGTCGCCGCCAGCTTTTCAGTCAGGATCAGACGCTCGCTCAGGAATTTGCGCTGGGTGATGTCGGTCATGACGCCCTGGATGCCCACCAGCTCCCCATTGCTGTAGACCGGCCGGCTCGACGTCTGAATCCAGCGCATCTCTCCGTTGCGGTGAGCGATCCGATATTCCTGGGTCCCGATCTGTCCGTAGATGGCCTGGTTGAAGTGTTTCATGAAGACCGCTGTATCTTCAGGATAGACGAACTCGATGTAGGCATGCCCGACCAGCTGGACGGGTTCGAACCCGAGCATGGCCTCGACCGAAGGGCTGATATAGGTGATCACCCCTGTTGAGTCCACCACATAGATGACCTCATTGATATTCTCCACCAGGGAGCGGAAGATCTCCTCGCTGTTCCGCAGAGACTCCTCGGCGTGTTTGCGTTCTTCGATCTCCTTGTTCAGCTGGTCATTGATGCGACTGAGCTCCTCGGTGCGCTCCTCAACCCGCTTCTCCAGTTCCTCCATGGCGGTTTGCAGAGCGACCTGGGAGGCCTTCAAGGCCTCCTCGGCCTGTTTGCGCTCCGTTATATCGACATGTGTGCCCACGATCCGCTCAGCCTGCCCCGCGGGGTCGCGTTCAACCACCTTGCCCCGACTCATGATCCATCGCCACGCCCCATCCTTGGCCCGCAGGCGAAACTCCGTGGCATTGGTCGCGTTGGCCCACCGTTCATATTCATTGAAGACCTTGTCTTGGTCTTCCGGGTGCAGCAGCTTCGTCCAGGCCTCGTAGGTGGACGGCAGTTCGTATGGTTCATACCCGAGCATCGTATAACAACTGGGGCTCAAAAACAGGATGCGTTCGTTGACCCTCCAGTCCCACAACCCGTCGCTCGTTCCGCCCAGCGCCAGGGCCAGACGTTCTTCGCTGACCCGCAGTTCCTCGAGCAGCCGCTCGCTTTTGGCCGCGTCGCGTTTGAGTTCCTCCTGACGGCGCAACGCAAGGTTGCAGAGGGTCTGCACATCGTTCGCGATGTTTTCGATTTCGCTGAAGCCGTACATCCCCGGGGTGAACTGCATGTTGCCGCGCCGCGCCACGGCCTCGATATCATCGGCGAGGTCGGTGAGCGGGGCCAGGAACCACTTGTTGACCAGATAGGCATGCAGAACGATCAGGAGCGCCGCCACGGCGACGAGGAATACGGTGATGAGGGCCACCAGCCCCGGGCTGTGGTTCTGAATCGTGACATAGAGGATGGTGGTCAGGAAAATGAGCGCCAGACAGGAAGAGAAGACCCATTGCAGGAAGAATTTGCGCAGGGCGGCAGCCAGGCTGTGCGGCGCTCCGAAGTGAACGAGCCCGCGCATCA
The DNA here is from genome assembly GCA_029574005.1 of Deltaproteobacteria bacterium. GTDB lineage: Bacteria > Desulfobacterota > Desulfomonilia > UBA1062 > UBA1062 > JAKQBR01. The sequence goes on from JAKQBR010000212.1 coordinate 1,868, forward strand.
GGGCATGAAGTTTTTCTCTATCCATAAGAACGAATCCCTCAATCAATTCCCCTATTGGACAGCCGAGCGAATTCGTATGCACGATGCCTGCTCAAGTAAGACGTACGGTTGCCGTAAACGCTGCGAACGATTTTCATCCTCTAGCGTAAACATCGTACCCGCACAACAGGTTTTTTCATGGCCGATGCCGTGGCGAGCTTGCCCTCGTCTTTGACGCGCATCCATGCTATGACCATGACTAGGGAGGGAACCAGTCGGCATGCAGCGCATCGGTGTGATCTCTGACACGCATCTGAGCGGGACCGACAAGAGGCTTGACGAAATCGTCGCCAGGCATTTCGCCGGGATTGATCGGATCATCCATGCCGGCGACATGGTCACTCTGCATGTCTTGGACGGGCTCTATGCCGCCGGAAAGGAGATCATAGCGGTAAGCGGCAATATGGATCAGCGCGAGGTGGAATATGCCTTCCCGCCCAAACGCATCATCGAGGTCGAAGGCGTGCGTATCGGGATTATCCATGGCTGGGGCGCGCCGGACAGCATCCGCCGGAGGATCATGGATTCCTTCGAGCGGGTTGACGCCATCATCTATGGGCATACGCATCAGCCATATTGCGGGGTCGAACACGGCCTCTTCTTCTTCAATCCCGGCTCTCCCATGGACTCGCGATTTACATCCATGCATTCCGTAGGTATAATACGCATCGAAGACCATACGATACAAGGAGAGATCATACCCGTATGAATACGATCTGGGCCCCGTGGCGTTCGGAATACATCGTGGGAACCAAGCCCGAAGGATGCATATTCTGCGCCGCCCATAAAGAGGGGGACAAGCTCCTGATCACCGGAGGCCAGAGCTGTCTGGCAATCATGAACCGTTTCCCTTACACCTCCGGACACTGCATGATCGCGCCCATCCGTCATATCGGCGATGTGACGGCCTTGAGCGCGGAGGAATCGGCCGAGATGGACCGCCTGATGAAAGCCCTCGTTGCCGCCATCCGCAAGGTCATGAACCCCGACGGGTTCAACATCGGCATGAACATCGGCGCCGCGGCCGGCGCCGGCATTGAAGATCACCTGCATCTCCATATCGTGCCGCGCTGGAAAGGCGATACCAATTTCCTGCCGGTGCTGGGAGAAGTCCGCCTGGTTTCCCAGCACCTCGAGACCACGCTCGAGAGGATCAAGGAGGCCCTGGCGTGATATACCTCAAGGTCGCGGCGCTGATCGCCTGCATCGTGGCCGGCATCCTTTTCGGGGCCGCCAATCAGCAGCCGGCCGTCCTGACCCTGTTCGGTTTCTCCACCAAGACGGCGCCGCTCTATCTGGTGCTCGTGCTGACCTTCCTGGCAGGGGCGGTGCTGGCCTTCGTCTATAATATCCTGGCAGGCTCCGATACTCGCGCCCGCATGAAACAGACCCAGGAACAGATCCGCGCGTACGAGAAGACCCTTAAGGAACAGCTGCCGCGGCTCGATGCCCTACGCGCCGAGCGCGCCAAACGCGATGAGGAACGGAACCCCGCCGGACAAGCGCCTGCCGACCTGGCTGAAAAGGCCTAAAGATCTTCGCGGGCTGCGCGACATACGCCTCAAGCTCAGAGAGGCCGCGCTCCATACGGTCTGCGAGGAAGCCCGCTGCCCGAACCTGGCCGAATGCTTCGCCCGGCGTGACGCCACTTTTCTGATCCTGGGGCACACCTGCACCCGGACCTGCGCCTTCTGCGGCATCGACCAGGGCACGCCCCAGCCGCTCGACCATGGTGAACCCTCGCGCGTGGCAGCCGCCGCGGAATCTCTGGGGCTCAGGCACGTCGTCATCACCTCGGTCACGCGCGACGACCTGCCGGATATGGGCGCTCAGGCCTTTGCCGACACCATCGCCCAGGTCCGGCACAGACTGCCCGCCGCCACGGTCGAGGTCCTGACCCCGGATTTCGGCGGCAGCTCCTCGGCCCTGGAAACGGTCCTGAAGGCCGGTCCCGATTGCTTCGGGCACAACATGGAAACCGTACCCTCGCTCTACGGGCGCGTCCGTCCCGAGGCCGACTTCGAACGCAGCCTTACGGTGCTGAGCCGCGCCAGGTCGTTTCAACCAGGAATGATGATCAAGTCGGGCTTCATGGTTGGTCTCGGAGAGACTCAGGACGAGATCCGCGAGCTCATCCTCCGCATGCACGGCGCCGGCATCGATTGTCTCACGATC
>JAKQBR010000221.1 GCA_029574005.1 Deltaproteobacteria bacterium
GATCTCTTGGGGGTCCCGTCCCGTTTCACGGATGGCCGTCATGATGGACTTGATGCTCTTACCCGCGCCGCAATCGATCATCACGAGCTCTCCCCTGCAATCGACGATATAAGCGGCGGCATCTTCGCCCGACGTGATATCAGGCCCACCCACCATGAATATGCCTTCGGCAATCGATTCGGCTAGCATTGCACCTCCGTTAGCGCGGCCATATGACAACACAATAGCCTTACCATCCTCATTGTCAACTCCATTTCGACCTCCCTTTCGACCTTGAAATATCGACGATGCTGGCATAGAATAGGCGATATGAAAGACCGTCGGCCACGGGTGGGCATCGCCTTGGACAGCGGCGGAGCCAAGGGCGCGGCGCATGTCGGCGTCCTCGACGTGCTCATCGAAAACGATATCCCCATCGACATCATCGCCGGATCGAGCGCGGGTGCGTTTGTCGGCGCCATGTACGCCACCGGCACGCTTGAAAAGTTCAAGGCCATCGTCGAAGCCATTACCTGGCGTGAATCTCTGAGTTACTATGTCGATCCGGTGTTCCCCATCTCCGGGCTGCTGGCGGGCAAGCGTGCCCGAAGCTTTGTGCAGGACATCGTAGGAGAGGTCAATATCGAGGACCTCGGCGTCACCTTCACCTCCGTGGCCACCGATCTCCTGAGTGGCGAAACCGTGGCCATCACCGAAGGCCCGCTGGTCGATGCCGTCATGGCCAGCGTCTCCATGCCGGGCATATTCAAACCGGTCGTGCTCATGGACCGCTTGCTCACCGATGGCGGGGTGACCGATCCCCTGCCCCTGGACATCCTGAAACGTTCGTCTCCGGATATCACCATTGCCGTGAACCTGCATCCCAGCATGCCCAACCGTTACGACTCGAGCCAGAAAAAGGCGCTTATCAACGAACAGAAGCAGCAGCCGGAAGATGAGGACCTGCCTTCCTGGATCATCGATCGCGTCATCAAGGTCATACGCTCGCAGAGGATCATGGACAACCTCACCCCCTTGGCAAAGGGCATCGCCAAGAAGCTTGGCCGTGAAACGCCAGGTGAGTTGGATCTTGCAGGTATCCTGAGCGAGCAGCTCTCCCTGAGCAAGGACAAACTGAACTCTCTGCTGCAGAGGAGCTTTATGGACCGGCCCAAACCCCCGAGCATGAATATCTTTGAGATCCTGACCGCCGCCACCAACATCCAGCAGTATCAGAAAAACCGCCTCATGCTGGCGCATGAACCCCCGGATATTCTGATCGAGCCGGAAGTGGGCTCAATCCTGTCGCTGGAATTCGTGCGCGCCAAAGAGGCTATCGACGCCGGCCGGCGGAGCGCCCTGGATCTTCTGCCTCAGATCAAGGCCTTATTGCAGACTCCCCGGTCGTAAAGGCCTTTGGAAGACCCCGTGTCCGGGTGCGGACGGTTCTCTTACTTGACGAGCAGGATGTTGGCCTGTTTCAAACGCTGAGCCAAGCTGGATATGATCTTGTCGCCTACCTCTGGGTTTTCGTGAATAAGCCGTTCCACGCCGCCCTCCTGCACCGGTATCACCTCGATCACACTGCGGCCGAGCGACCGGATGGTGGCACTGCGCGGTTCATTGAGGATGAAACTCATCTCGCCGAAATATTCACCCGGCTTGGTGATGACGGCGATGGGGACGCCTTTCTTCAGGACCTCGAGGCCGCCTTCGGTCTGGTAGAGTTTGTAGATCTCGGTGCCGAAGGTGCCCTCCTCGATGATGACCTCGCCGTCAGCATATTCCCTGAGGTCGAGGTTGATGGTCTCGCTGTAGGGGATATTGGCCTCGGCTATCGAGGTGGTCTGTTCGAGCTGCAGGTAGGCCGACTGCATGATCATCGTGATCAAGGACGGCTTTGAATAGGCGATCTCCTCGATGAGATCACTCTGATACGTGGCCACCCGCGAAGTCTTCATGGCCTTGGCCGTCGTGCTGTAGGGTATGCCGCGATAATAGTTTTCCAATCCGAAGACATCCCGATCAGTCAGGATGCGGATGGGCTTGTCAAGCTGGAATATCTGAACCTCGCCCTGGAGGATGACGTAAAAGTATTCGTTGGATTCCCCCTCTCGGACGATATATTCACCCGGTTGATATTCCTTTACGGCAACCGCTTCAATCGGCTTTGTATCAAGCATATCTCGCATTTCGGCAGATGGAAGAATAAACTTTACTCAGGCATGCATTTAAAATGCCCAGTTTTTGCCGTGCACAGTGATCATTCGCTCCAGCTCAGGCCAGGTCTCCGGTTCGATCTGCGGGGCTTTTCCGCCCTTGAGGACCGCTATGATCTCTCTGACCGAGTCCCGCTGCGCCTCAAGGTTGTATCCGCCTTCCAGGGTGTAGACGACCGGGATCCCGAGCTCTTTGGCGGTATCACGTATCAGGCCCGCGATGGCGCCGTAGCACCGCGATGAAAGACGCATCCCGCCGATAGGGTCCTGGGCATGGGCGTCGAAACCGGCTGAGACGAGGATCAGGCCGGGCTGATAGGCCTTGATGACCGGCCTGAGGACATAGCTGTACACGCCCATGTACTGGGTGTCGGTCTTGCCGTAGGACATGGGGCAGTTGACGGTCAATCCCTCTCCCGCCCCGGATCCGATCTCGTCGATCGCACCCGTCCCGGGATAGAAGGGATACTGGTGGGACGAGAAGTACAGTACCTTGTCATCACGATAGAAGCTGTCCTGAGTGCCGTTGCCGTGATGGACATCGAAATCCACGATCAACACCTTTTTGACCCCGAAGGCATCCAATGCCTTCCTGGCGGCTATGGCGACATTGTTGAAGATGCAGAATCCCATGGCCTTTTCGAACACGGCATGGTGCCCGGGTGGTCGTACGAATGCGAATCCCGACTCTATTTCGCCCTTTAAGGCCATTTCGCACAGCCTGTTCAAACTGCCGGCCGCGAGGAGCGCCGTACTGTACGACAGCTCGGAATAGGCCGTGTCAGGATCCAGGTACCCGCTGCCGGCATCGCACAGCCTCCTCACCTGCTCGATATAACTTGACTGGTGATTGAGCTTGATATCATCCTCACTGGCAGCCACCGGGTCGACCATCATGATATCCGGGCCCCTGGTTGTAAACAGACCGTGCAGATATTGGATGCGTATCGGCGTTTCAGGGTGATAGCTTCCGGTATTATGATCCATGAATGTCGGATCCGAAACAATACCAATCATAAGGGAGCTCCCATTCAAACCATAAGATCCAGCTGAGCGGACACATACGCGCCCCGCATGACATATGCTTTGTCGTTTCCGGCAGGGCTCGCCGCCGCCGACATACGTCCGTATGCCAGCTCATGGATGACCGCCGCGCTTGAAACCATGGGATCAAGCCCCATGGTCCCGACATGCGGTGCCTTGACATACACGGAACTGATTCCTTCCCGCGGCCGCGTTTCCTCATGGCCCGCGGCGACTTCATCCACACCGTATCTCCGCGCGGCCTGATTTCCGAAAGTTCCATGGGCATTGATATAACGGGGCTTCACGTGCGAGGTGTCGATCGACACGCCCGCCGCATAGGGTGCATGAGAACTGATATTCTCTGCGTCCATAAGAACTTGAATGCTACGCCATTAGCTATAATTTGGCAAGCCAATTTTATACCTTCGCCGTTTATTCAGACGCCTGTTCACAGCGCTCATTTATCGGTTGCAGAGAACCGCTCCGGCCGTTATAGAAAGCACTGTTGAGCATGTGAGCAAGGAGGCTTATGAAGCGCTGGAAGATCGACGCTGAGCATATCACGATTTCCACCATAGTTTCATTGCTGGCGACCGTGGCCATTGTCTTCATGGTGAAGACCCTGCAGCCCGAACTGATCGATTTCAAGCCCGGGACCGCCGTCTTCATCTTCATCGGTGTCTTTACCGCCAATCTCATCATCGAAGCCGGTCGGCAGCGTCATGACAAAGAGCACGGAGAGTAGCGCCACCTCCAACAAAGCGGACGCGGTGCCGAATCGCACGCCATAAGGAAAATATCGCGCAAGGTATTGACAAATCCGGCCTCGGCATTAGTTTTTGTGCCTATGATCAAGAAGATCCTCATCCCGACCGACTTCAGCACCAGCGCCATGCATGCCCTGAGCTATGCCATCGAGCTCAACAAAGTCCTGAACGCCAGGCTGTATCTGCTGCATATCCTGCAGGACATCACGGACTACTCGGAGTTCAATTTAAGCCCCAGCATTCTACCTCAGCTCTATGCCGAGTTCGAACAGAACGCCACCCGCCGTCTGGAAGAGATCATGGGCTCAAAGGTGCCGGCGGACACCGCTTGCGATACCTATATCCTGCACGGTATCCCCTTTGTCGAGATCATCCAGTTCGCCAAGGACGAGAACATCGACCTGATCGTGATCGCCTCGCACGGCCGCACCGGCCTCAAGCACGTGCTTTTCGGCAGCACGGCCGAGAAGGTGGTCAAGAAGTCGCCCTGCCCGGTGCTGACCATCGGCTCCCAGGTCACGGGGTCAGAGTCAATCTGACAATTCTCTACTGGATCGGGTTGATCGGCCCCTCGATGCCGCCTTCCATGAACTGACGCACGAGCGGATCGCGCGACTCCTGGAAGTCTTTCGGCGATCCTGAGAATGCCACCCTGCCCCCATACAGCATGACCATGAAATCAGCCAGGTACAGGGCGCCCTGGATATCGTGGCTGATCACCAGGCTGGTGGCGCCGGTCTTGTGCTGCACCTCACGGATGAGGGCGTTGATGGCATTGCTCATGACCGGATCCAGGCCGGTGGTCGGCTCATCGAAGAGCAGCACCTTGGGGCCCAGTGCGATCGCGCGCGCGAGGCCCACGCGTTTGCGCATGCCCCCCGAGATCTGCGAGGGCATCTTCTGCTCGATCCCGGAAAGACCCACCTCTCTCAGCAGATCACGCACGCGCCTCATGATCTCGTCCCGGCTCAGACGCGTATGCACCTTAAAGGGAAAGCCCACGTTCTCCCCCACGGTCATGGAATCGAACAGGGCCGCGTCCTGAAAGCACACCCCGAAATTTTTGCGCACCTCGTTGAGCTCGAAGTCGTCCATGGCCGTGATGTCGCGTCCGTCGATATTGATCCGTCCGCCGCTGGGACGCATCAACCCCAGGATATGCTTCAGGAGTACGCTTTTGCCTGTCCCGCTCGGTCCGATGACCACCGTGATCTTGCCCTCGGGCAGCTTCAGATCGATCCCATCCAAAACCGTGGTGGAACGAAAGGATTTGTGCAGCCCTATGATATCAATCTCCATCTTGCCAGACCGTCCTGTAGAGATCCGTGCGCCGGTGCTCGATCAGTGGAAACACCGATCTGATCCTCGCGCATTCATCCATATCCACCCTCACCACGCTCACCGTTTCTTCCGTACCCGCATCCCCCAGCACCTCACCCCATGGACCGGCCGTTATGGAATGCCCGAAGGGTACATAGGCCAGCGCCGGGTTCTGCGCCGGCTGCACCCCCACCACCACCCCCTGGATCTCCAAGGCGCGCACCCTGAGCAGCATCTCCCAGTGCGCCTTTCCCGTGGCCGTGGAAAACTGGGCCGGCACGAAAAGCAGGCTCACTCCCCTATCGACGAGGATCTGGATCAGCGGCGTGAAGCGGATATCATAACAGACCAGCACGGCGGCGGTCCCCCAGGGGGTCTTGAAAACCCCCAGCTCCGAACCTGGCATGGCCGTCATCGATTCCCTGACCGACGGTCCGCCTGGAGGCTCGCAGTCAAAGAGATGCAGCTTGTCGTGGGTATGGATGATGCGGCCCTCGGGATCGAAAACGCACGCGCGGTTGAAGGGTTTCGGTCCTTTCGCGGCATAGGGCAGGCTCCCGGCAACGACATAGATCCCGTGACGGCGCGCCTTATCGCTCAGGCGCTGGAGTGCGCACGGCGTCAGCGGCACGGCCGAACGAATGGCGGAGGGTTCGTATGGTGTTGAAAACATCTCGGGCAGGACCGCGACCTCGGCCCCCTGCCCGGCGGCTTCATCGATCAGGGACAAGGCCTTGTCGATATTGTCCTGGGGGGCATAAACCAGGCGGGGTTGACACATGCCGACCGTGAGATAACGATTGTTCACGGCATGCCCCTTTACGATACCAGCGATATGAGCGCCCTGGCCAGGAGCCGCGAGTCGCCGTCACCAGGTATCCAGATACTCACCTTGGTATCGTCCGTCTTGACCTTTCCTATCCACTGCTTCAGCTCATCCGGCTGCATATACACGCAGAAGAGCTCGTTCCATGAGTTGAGGTACACGACGTCGATCTCCTCGATCGTGCGGTGCTTGGGCTGCTCCATATTGCCGATCAGCACGATCTGTTTGATGTAGCGCGATTGCATGAGGGATTCACGATCCAGGCCAATGGTGGCGGCATCAGGGATGAGGGTCGTAAGTTCCGTGAGCAGAGACTGGATGTCGGAGAGGAAGACCCCCGAGGTATTGGGCAGCATATGGAAGGCGGTGGACAGGTCGAAGCGCCGGTTGAAGAGGAGCCAGGCGATGATCTTGACAACGCGCGGCGCGGACATGATCGGCTGGGCGTTCTTGACGTCCGGCGAGGTTTGATAGACGTCCCACGAACCCGCCGCAAAGGTGAAATACAGCTCGTCATAGGCCGGTTCCTTTTTCTTCACGCGTTTCTCGCTCGCGATCTTGCCTTCTTTGGGGACATAGAAGGCCTCCACCCGGCGCCTGAGGATCTCTATCTCGATATCCTCATCGATATCCATGTGCACCAGGAAGGAGCGAGCGGTCTTGATGAGCAGGACGGTGGTCTTTTTGAGATACTCGTGGATGTCGAAGCCCAATTGCCGGTAGCCCTCGACGTCCCATTCCATGAAGCGGTTCAGATCGGCAACGACCTTGAGGGGCCATTCCCAGGACTTCACCAGCTCAACCATGATGGATGATTTGTCCTTGCGGTCCATCTTGATCAGGTCGCCCAGCCCGATATGCGCCCCGACCTTGAGGTAGAAGCATTTGCGCAAGAGTTGCACGGTCCCCTGGTCGCGTTCGCTCAGGTAGTATTCCTCCACCCGCTGGAAGGCCTCAATATACGGATCGACAACATCGTCTTCGTTCGCGGCATAGACACGCTCTTTGAGGGCGTCGCAGAACGGCGCCGCGGTCTGGGACGGCCCCAGGTAGATGGCGGCCTGGGCCATCTTGAGCACGGACTTGAGCGGATCGTCCAGTGCCTTATGCATCTGCCACAACGCAGCGCCCAGGAGTTCCTGTTTGGGTATGGTGGCGATGTTCCCCATATCGATGAACTGATCTTTAAGAAAATTGGGGGTTTTCTGCATGATCTCCAGCACGTTCTCGTACGTGCCTGGTTCAGCGTCGGGCGGTATGACCCACCACAGGGGGATGCGGCCCTCGATGAGCGTCATGGTGCGGTAGAACTCCTCCTTGAGGAGGTTCTTGAGCGCCGACCCGGCGCCCTCATGCGAGACGCGGCCGAAATTGTTCACCCTGATATCGGCGTTGTCCATGAGGAAAAAGTGCAGGTCGAGCAGGTAGCGGCCGGTGATCCAGCGCCGGATCAGGCCGAGCTTGCGCTCCAGAAGCTGCATGCGTTCAGGGCCCACGGCCGCGGCATCGACGACCACCCAGATATCGTAGTCGCTTTCCTTGGTCTGCCCGACGCTGCCGACGCTGCCGATGGTGAAGATGCCGTCGATCTCGCGCTGGCGGGAGGTCTCCTGGATCTCCCTCAGGCTGACCTTGGTCGAGAGAAAGGCCTCGATCTCCTGCCGGTTCTCGATCGGCCGGTGCACGACCTTGATGCCGGACGGGCAGTCGCGGTCGTCCAGGTAGCCGGGCAGATCGGGATGGTTGACGTGCAGCAAGAGCGGCAAGAGCCTCAAGATTACCTGGGCCCCGGCCGGATCGTTGTCGGCCATGATGGCCTGTTTGTAGCTGTTATAGTTCATGAAGGCCTTGGCGGCCTTGTTGAGCTTGAGCTCTAGGTCCTTCATTCACTTAGCCTGACGATTGGCGGGGGCCGGACTTGGTTCTCAAGACCGCGAGAAGCGCGCCTCCGCAGATAATCATGCCCAGGCAGAGGATCTGGCCCATGGTGACGGTTCCCAGGACAAAGCCCAGCTGGGCGTCGGGTTCGCGGAAATATTCCAGAGCGAACCGCATGGCGCCGTAACAGATCAGAAACGCGGCCAGCAGGGTGCCGTGGAGCCTGGTTTTGAAGCTTAAGGCATACATGATCGCAAACAGGACCAGTCCTTCGAAAAATGCCTCGAAGAGCTGCGATGGGTAGCGAGGCAGGCTGCCGCCTCCGGGGAAGACCATCCCCCATGCGGAATCGGTCACCCGACCGAACAGCTCGCCGTTGATGAAATTACCGATGCGACCGAAGAAGAGTCCCGGCGGCGCGGCCACGGCCCCCAAATCGGCCAGCATGAGGAAGGGTTTGGAACGCTTGACCGCGAACAGCCATCCCGCCAGGATAAGCCCTAGCAGCCCGCCATGAAAGGACATGCCGCCTTCCCACACCGCAAAGACCTTCAGCGGGTTTTCGAGATAGTAGCTCAGGTTGTAGAACAGACAATACCCCAGGCGCGCACCCACGATCAGCGCCAGGATGCAATAGGCGAAGAGGTCTTCGATGTCGGTGCCGCTCAGATCATAGCGCCTGCGCCTGGACACCTCGCGGACAATGAAATAGGCGCAGGCAAAGCCGATGATATACATGAGTCCGTACCATCGTATCTGCAGCGGCCCGAGATGCACCAGCACGGGATCCACCTGGGGATATCTCATGCCATCATTGCTTCTCACAGGATGGCGTGCCAAGTCAAGAAAAA
>JAKQBR010000223.1 GCA_029574005.1 Deltaproteobacteria bacterium
CTCGTACCACGACAAATCCAACAGGTCTTGTTCGCTTGATGCCTTGGACAGCATCCCTGTGAAACAGGCAGATATTGACAACCTGGACAACAATTTTCGCTTTTTTAAGACCTAAACCATGGCTCTGACTTGTCCTAATTCTGCTTATCAGATTATTTTGGACAGTAGTGAGTCTGTATAAACCGGCTAGCGTTCATCGATCGGACTGCGTACGCCGTGCCCGCCTTTATTGAGCACACGGGTGTATATCATGGTCGTGCTCACATCTTTATGACCCAAGAGATCCTGTATCGTGCGGATGTCATACCCTGCTTCCAGCAGGTGCGTAGCGAAGGAGTGGCGAAATGTATGACACCCGACATGCTTTATCACCCCGGAGCATCCTTAACGGCCCGCTGCAGAATGGTTTCATGGAGATGATGCCTGTCCTCCTCGCCGGTACGCGTATTTTTCCAGCGGTGCTCCTGGGGAAAAACCCATTGCCAGCGCCAGTCGGCCGAGGCGTTCGGATACTTGCGGTCAAGCGCCATGGGCAGCTGCACCCGGCCGTATCCTTCGGTCAAATCCTTTTCATGGATCATTCTTACCCTCCGAAGGTGTTCTTGAAGCTGCCCTTTCAGGGACTCCGGGAGCATGGTGATACGGTCCTTGGCGCCCTTGCTTGCGTCTCGCACCAGGATTTCTCCCGCGGAAAAATCGATGTCCTGCACCCGCAGGCGCAGGCATTCCATCAGGCGCAAGCCCGCGCCGTACATCAGCGAGGCCATAAGAGCTTTATCTCCAGAGAGGTTGGCCAGCACGGATTTTACCTCGGCGCGGATCATGACCACTGGCAGGCGCTTGGGCTTCCGGGCCCGGATGATATCGCCCAGGTCGCCGACAGGCTTGTCCAATACATAGCGATACAGGAACAAGATCGCGCACAAGGCCTGGTTCTGTGTCAAAGAGCTGACCTTTTCCTTCACCGCCAGATGGGTCAGGAAGGCATTGATCTCGGGCTCAGCCATCTCTGTCGGGTGGCGCACATGGTGAAAAAAGATGAAGCGCTTGACCCAGCGGCAATAGGTCCGCTCGGTCCTACGGCTGTAGTGGCGGGCGCGCAAAGCCTCGCGCAGGCGGTCGATCAACTTGGGAGAGCCCTGAACGCCTGTATCAGCCACCTTCGGCTGGATGCATATGGTTCATCAAGTGGTTATGGAAATATGTCGGTATTATTCGGCGGAATATATTCAACCCGCTTTCCCATTTCTTGCCCTCAACCCGGCTTGACATTCCTCCCAGCTCGGATATTGATATCTTTATAGCTGATCGTAGCGATACTTTTATTCGCAGGAGGTGAGAGACCGTGAACCTTGACCCGGTGTTGTTGTCGCGCATACAGTTCGCCTTCACGGCGTCGTTTCATATCCTGTTCCCTTCCGTGACCATCGGGCTCTCGGTCTGGCTCTTCATCCTTGAAGCCTTGAACCAGGCCACGGGCAAGACCGTATACCGGCGGCTGTTCGACCTGTGGCTCAAGCTCTTCACCTTGCTCTTCGCCTTGGGCGTGGTCTCGGGGCTGGTCATGGCCTTCCAGTTCGGCACCAACTGGAGCGTGCTCTCGGACAGGGGCGGTTCGGTCATGGGCCCGCTTTTGGGCTACGAATCCTTGAGCGCCTTTGCCATCGAGGCCACCTTCCTGGGCATCGTGCTCTACGGGCGGGACCGCATCTCCCCGCGCCTCTACCTTGCGTCCTGCGGCATGGTCATGCTCGGCACCGTGGTCTCATCCTTCTGGATCATGTGCAACAACAGCTGGATGCAGGTGCCCATGGGCTACGAGATCGCAAACGGCCGGATCATCCCCGCCGACTGGAAGGCCATCGTCCTCGGTCCGGTCTTCCTGATGCGCTGGGTGCACATGCTGCTGGCCACCTTCCTGACCACCGCCATGGTCATCAGCGGCGTGGGCGCCTGGTATCTGCTCCTTGGCAGGCACCTGCCGGAGGCGCGTCTGATGCTGAAATTCGGCCTGGCGGTCTCGCTGGTATTGGCCGTTTTGCAGCTCCTCTCGGGCGACTTAAGCGGCAAGCACATGCAGACGCATCAGCCGCTCAAGCTGGCGGCCATGGAGGCGCGCTGGAACCCCGAGCATCCGGGCACCCAGGTGTGGATGGCCTGGCCGGATGTCAAGAACCGCCGCAACCTCTTTGCCGTAACCACCCCGCACCTGGGCAGCTGGCTGGCCACGGGCGACTGGAACGCGCCCATGCAGGGCTTGAGTGACTTTCCGGAAAGCAACTGGCCGCCCGTCCTGGTCCCCTTCTTCTCCTTCCGTTTCATGGTGGGCCTGGGCATGCTCATGCTGGGCCTGAGCGCCCTGGGGCTCATACTGGCAAAGATGAAACGGCTGGAAAGCGCGCGCTGGTTTCTGTGGTTGGCCATAGTGGCCTCGCCGGCCGGGTTCGCGGCCGTGATCCTGGGCTGGTTCACCTCCGAGGTGGGACGCCAGCCCTGGACGGTCTACGGCCTGCTGCGCACACCTGAGTCCGTGACCCCGAGCCTGTCGGGCGCGGACGTGCTGGCCACGCTGATCGGCTATGCAATCGTCTACTCCCTGCTGCTGGGGTTCGGCTGCGTGTACGGCTACGGCATCCTCTACCGGGGGCCGGCGGATACCGCCGCACAAGCGGCGGTCAAGGAGTAGGACCATGGACATGTCCTGGCTGGTTGTCTTCTGGACGTATGCTATCGCCCTTTTCGTAATGATCTATGTGCTCTTGGACGGCTTTGACCTGGGGGTGGGCATTTTATCGGGCCTGACGCGCGACGAGCGCATACGCGACGAGATGGTCGGCGCCATCCTGCCCTTCTGGGACGGCAACGAGGTCTGGCTAGTCATCGCAGGGGCCTGCCTCTACGGCGCCTTTCCCCTTGTCTATTCCATAGTCCTGCCGGCCTTCTACCTGCCCATAACCTTGATGCTGATTGCGCTCATGTTCAGGGGCGTGGCCTTTGACTTCCGGCACCGCGCCGTAAGGATGCGCCCGCTGTGGAACGGCGGGCTCTGGCTGGGCTCGCTCGTGGCGGCCTTCGTGCAGGGCGCGCTCGTCGGCCGCATGGTCCAGGGCCTGCCCGTGCTTGACGGACGCTTCGTGGGCGGGTCGTTCACCTGGCTCACGCCCTTTGCGGTCTTCTGCGGGCTGGGGCTGGTGATCGGCTACATGCTCCTGGGCGCAGCCTGGCTGGTCATGAAGACCGAGGGGGATACCCGCGAGTGGGCCTATGCCCGCCTGGGACGGCTCCTGGCAGCGGTGCTGACGGTGCTGGCCATGGCCTCGGTGTACGTCCTGGCCGAACACCCGCGCGTCAGGGAACGCTGGCTCAGCGATTTCCGGCCGGCCGCGAGCGCGCTGGTCATCATTCTGGCGGCCTGGGGTCTGTTCGCAAGCCTGCGGCGGCGCCGGGACCGGCGGC
>JAKQBR010000224.1 GCA_029574005.1 Deltaproteobacteria bacterium
CTTGGTCCAGTCGCCCGTGAGGTAGAAGTTGGCGTACGGCGAGCGCTGGTACGGACGGTGCTTCTCCATGCCCGGATAGGGGCGGTACACGCCCTGGCGCTCGCGCACCACCTTGTACTTCTTGACCTGCGCGTCGCGGGCGGTGGGGAAGATGCGCTTGATGTCCGCGATGGCCTTCTCGTAGATCACCTCGTCGGGCATGTGCTGCACGGCGTCGGCCGGCGAGATGACCATCTCGAACATGCTGCCGCCCTTGAAGATGTGCGGCAGGACATTGGCGAGGTCGGCATAGGTGTTGAAGATGCAGTCGGTGGAGAAGAAGGTCACGTCCACGTCGGTGAGCTTCTTGTCGAACCAGATCTGGATGGACATCGACGGCGCGTTCTCGAAGTAGCAGATATCCTGGAAATAGGCGTACTTGAAGCTCTCCTGGGGGATGAGCTTGCGCAGCGAGTACGGGCTCATGGCCGAGACATAGATGTCGGCCGTGCGCTTCTCCTTGCCGTTCACGATCACTTCGGTGATCTTGCCGTCCTTGACGTTGATGGCCGTGACGGCCTTCTTGGTCTCGAACGTGCCGCCCTTCTTCTTGATGTAGTCCAGGCAGCTGCCGACCCAGATCTCGCCCAAGCCGCCGTTGGCAAAGGCCAGGCGGGCATACTTGTAGCCAGCGCCCACCTTGTTGGCCCAGTTGCCCATGACCTTGGCCGATAGGGCGTAGGGCTCGGTGAAGGTCAGGCCGTGACAGGCCGGATCAAAGAACTTGATGGCGCCCTTGGGGGCATTCCGGATGCACCACTCGCCCCAGGACATATCGTCCATGCCGTCAAGCTCCTGCTTGGTTTTCAGGAGTATGGTGCCATAGGCCGCCATACCGATCAGCATCTTCAATTTGGACATGCCCTGATAATTCTTGATCAGGGAGAAGGCCACGCTCATGGCGTGCAGGGGCGCCGGCAGATCCTTGGACCCCATGACGGCCTGGTTGCCGTTGTCCTGGGCGAAATAGAATTCCGAACCCTTCCAGATCAGGTTGTTCTCGATGCCCATCTTCTTGAAGAAGGCCATTAGGTTGACATAGTACGGGAAGAAGACGTGCAGGGCGTTGTCGATCATGTCCCCGTCTTCATCCAGCCACGAATTGGCGCGGCCGCCGAAGATCTCATCGGCTTCGATAATTTCGACCTCAATCCCCTGCTCCAGAAGGTTCACGGCCGTAGCCAAACCCGACATCCCACCACCCATGATTAACGCTTTCATCCTGTTGCTCCTTTTCTCTTATCTGTATTTTGATTGGATCGTTTTACCATGCAGAAGTGGCTATTCCAGATAATGCACCAGATTTTCTGGTAATTCCGTTTGCGTGATAATGGTCTTGGCATGCTTGTATTTACCCTGTTTGGCAACCTTGCGCATGTTCTGGACCGTGAAGGTTCCCAAGTACTTCATGCACCAATCGATGACCGAGGTCGGCAAGGCGCTGATTGAGCCTCCCGGTTCGATCATGGCCTGATAGGTGACCTGCGAGGTGGTAGCGCTCACCGGCTTGAAGATCCATTCCATCTCGCAGAACGGCAGCCGCACCACCCCCTTGGTCTTGGGATATTCCGGTATCACGGTCTGGCACTTCATCATTACCGTATTGGAACTTCTCTGGACATAGAAATCCAGTCGTCCGGCACCGTCACGATCGTCAACCGGCCAGGGCGCACCCTGCAGCAGATAGACGTAAAGTGTATCAGCAGTGTTCTTATATCCGGGGAAATCTATGGGGGTAACCTTTTTCGACAGGAACAGGATCTTCTTGTAGGCATCATAGTCGCGCATCATGCTTTCCAGCTCGGGCACCGTGGCATCGACAAGACCCACGGCCTTGCATTCCTTCAAGACCACACGCGGGTTGGTGCGGGCATAGGTAACGATGCCATGCTTCTCATTGATCTTTTCCCATGGCCCGATCTTGTCCTGAGCGGCAAAGACCCACTGGGGACAGAGCGCAAACAGAAAAACGATGAAACCCATACCATGCTTCATATTCGATATCCTCCTTGAACATACGCCTTTCATCAGTCTGCTCCCGATACAACTGATATATATCTAGGTTATTAACTTGTATATATTTAAGTTAATTGATCAGGTCAAGCGCAATTATCACTACTGTCCAAAATAATCTGATAAGCTGAATTAGGACAAGTCAGAGCCATGGTTTAGGTCTTAAAAAAGCGAAAATTGTTGTCCAGGTTGTCAATATCTGCCTGTTTCACAGGGATGCTGTCCAAGGCATCAAGCGAACAAGACCTGTTGGATTTGTCGTGGTACGAG
>JAKQBR010000243.1 GCA_029574005.1 Deltaproteobacteria bacterium
GTAGCTCGTCAGGCTCATAACCTGAAGGTCGTTGGTTCAAATCCAACCCCCGCTACCAGTTTGAAGGGCCGGAACGTAAGTTCCGGCCTTTGTTTTATTCCGCGCCGGCCTCGGCCATTTCACCCCAGAACTGCAGGACGAGGGATTTCATCTTGGGCATGGCCACGCGCGTGGCCTCGGTGACTTCCTCGTGCGACAGGGGCTGGTCCAGAATGCCTGCGGCAAAGTTGGTGATGCACGAGAGCCCCAGGACCTTCATTCCCGCCGCGTTGGCCAGCATGGCTTCAGGCACGGTGGACATGCCCACCGCATCCGCGCCCCAGATCTTGTACATGCGGATTTCAGCCGGGGTCTCATAGGTTGGCCCGGAAGCGGCCAGATACACGCCCGTTTTGAGGCGGATGTTGCATTTGCGCGCTGCGGCCGTCATCAGATCGCGAAGCTTTGCGTTGTAGAGATAGGTCTGATCCGGGAACCTCGGGCCCCAGATGGAATTGGCCTTGCCAATCAGCGGATGCGCGCCCATTGCGTTGATGTGGTCGGTGATGACCATCAGGTCGCCGGGTTTGAAGTTGGTGTTGATGCCGCCCGCGGCGTTGGTGAGCATGATGCGCGTGCACCCCAGTTTTTTGAGGACATAGAGCGGCATGGATACCGGGGTCCAGCCTTCACCTTCATACCAGTGGCGGCGGCCCTGGAATACGAATGTTTCCAGCCCCGCGTATTCCCCCCAGATGAGCCGGCCGGAATGTCCGGCGACGCCCGGCGCGCCCAACCCGGGAATGTCTTCATAGGCGAGGGTGGATTTGATCTTGAAGGCTTCCGCGACATCGCTCCAGCCGGAGCCGAGGATCAGTCCGCAGGTCGGCTTGGCCTCGGGCCACGCCTGCTTAATGCTCTGAAGTGCCCGTTCCAGTACGTCATAATTGATGCTCATTATTTATCCTCCGGGAGAATCAGTTCATTAATAAACGGGGGCGGTGTGACGGGCTTGTCGGAGAAGGTGAACGCGTCCTTGAAGAACTGTTCAGCCTCCGCCAGGCGGTCCTTGCCGTTGACGTGCATGGTGAGCAGGGGATCGCCCTTGGATACTTTTTCACCGATCTTCAGCAGGTCCGTGACGCCTACGGCATGATCCACCTTGTCGGTGGTCTTCATGCGGCCCGCGCCGAGCAGCAGGACGGCCTTTCCGATTTTCTCCGCGTCCACGCTCGCGATGTAACCGCTCTTCGGCGAAGGCATCGGCCGGACGGTCTTCGCCGTCGGCATTTTCTTGAAATCCTCCAGCGACGACACATCGCCGCCATGCAGGCGCACCATTTCCTTGAATTTTTCGAGCGCTTCGCCGGAATTGATTTTCTCCTCCAGCATGCTCATGGCCGCGCTCTCTCCGGGAGCCAGCCCGGTGAGCGTCAGCATCTGCGCGCAGAGGGCCATGGTGACGATCATAAGATCTTTCGCTCCGTTGCCCTTCAAAGCCTCGATGGTCTCGATGATTTCCACGGTGTTGCCGGCGGTTCGCCCGAGCGGCTGGTTCATATCGGTGATGAGGGCGGCCATGCCTTTGCCCATGCGCGTTCCCACTTCAACCATGCTGAGGGCCAGCGCTTTCGCATCCTCTCGGCTCTTCATGAAAGCGCCTTTTCCCCATTTGACGTCCAGCACGAGGCAATCAAGCCCGGCGGCCATTTTCTTGCTCATGATGCTGGCCGTGATCAGGGGGATGGACGGCACCGTTCCGGTGACATCACGCAAAGCGTACAGCTTCTTGTCGGCCGGGGCGATCTGGCCGGTCTGCCCGATGATGGAGCAGCCGCACTTGTCCACGACCTTCAGGAATTCCTTCTCGCTGAGATCGGTGCGGTAGCCGGGAATGGCCTCGAACTTGTCGAGCGTGCCGCCGGTGATGCCCAGCCCGCGGCCGGAGATCATGGGGACGGCGCCGCCGCAGCAGGCCACAAGCGGGGCGAGGATGAGGGACACCTTGTCGCCGATGCCGCCGGTGGAATGCTTGTCCACCTTGGGGCGCTTGATGGACGAGGTGTCCACGATGTCGCCGGAGTTCATCATGGTTTCGGTGAGCACAGCGACTTCATCAAAGGTCATGCCCTTGAGGTAGATCGCCATGGCCATGGCAGCCATCTGATAGTCGGGAAGGCTGCC
>JAKQBR010000264.1 GCA_029574005.1 Deltaproteobacteria bacterium
GACATCATGATGCCCAACATGACCGGCATCGAGCTCATCAAGGAGCTCAAGGGCCGTGATATCTCCACCCCGGTAATCGTCATCACCGGCCATGCATCGATCGAGGTGGCCATCGACGCCATGCGGCACGGCGCATCGGACTTCATATCAAAGCCGTTCAAGACCAAGCAGATCGAATTCATCATCAACAAGGTCAAACGCGAGAAATCCATCCTGGAGGAGAACAAGCGTTTCTCGGATGAGCTCCATCTCCACCGCATGATCGACAATCTGGCCGGGCAGCTCGAAGACAAGTCCCAGGAGATCACGTCCCTGCAGGCCATATCGGACCGCATCACGAGCCTCAAGGGCATCCGCGACATCGTGAACGCCATCGTGGAGGTCAGCAAGGAGCTCTTCGACGAATCCAGGGTGGCGTTCTGTCCGGTGAACCGTCAGAACCTCAGGCTGATTAGCCCGGAGGGAGACGAGTTGGATCTCGATCAGCGTTTGATCCGAGGCGAGATCGTACAGGAAGTGCTCTGTGTCAAGGGCATCAACGAGAACAAGACCACCTTCCCGCTTCTGATAGAGGGACAGATCTTCGGCGCCCTGTGTCTTATCACGCGCCGGTTCCTTTCCCGCGACGAACAGCGCAAGATCCTCTATCTCCTCCAGCGCACCGGCGAGCGCATGGAGAACGTGGCGCTCTATGAAGGTCTCTATGAGAGCGTGCTGGCCACGCTTTACAGCATGGCCAAGGTGCTCGATGCACGCGATCCCTACACCTCGCAGCACTCCACGCGCGTCACCGCCTTGTCGATCGATCTGGCCAAGGCCATGCACCTCTCAGATGAAGACCGCGACGTGCTCTACATCGCCTCATCCCTGCATGACATCGGCAAGGTGGGCGTCCCCGACAGCATCCTGCGCAAACCGGACAAGCTCTCAAGGGCGGAGTTCGATATCATCAGACAACACCCCGATATCGGCGCCGATATCCTGAAGGCCATCGCGGTCATGTACCGGGAAACCGAGATCATCAGGCACCACCATGAACGCTTTGACGGGGGAGGCTACCCTTCTGGGATGGCCGGCAACGAGATCCCGCTGCTCTCGCGCGTCATCGCCCTGGCCGACACGTTCGACGCCATGACGACCGATCGCCCGTATCGCAGGGGTCTCTCGGCCGAGCAGGCCATCGAAGAGATCATCCGCTGCAAGGGCACGCAGTTTGATCCCGAGATCGCCGAGATCTTCATCGGCATCGCCAAGGAACTCTAGAGGCCACCGCGCTTCCCGAAAGAAAAAAAAGAGGCCGGGCCCCCTTCAAGGACCCGGCCCTGGTGTGAACTAGAACGGCGCCAGCGCGTCCTGCCAGCCCGTCACGCTCCACGACCCCAGACCGCCGGAGAACGCCGCAGTTCCGCTGGTAAACGTGGCCGTCTGGGTCGTGTTGGTGCCGCCGAGATTTCCGGCCACGCTCATCTGACCGGCCTCCCAGATGCCGGTGTTGGATGAACTGGTCCCGAGCTTGAAGATGGTGTTGGAACCTACCGGATCGGTCGTATTGAACGGTGTGGAGACCGTTACCACCGAGGACATGCCGGGTACTCTGAGCGATCCGTTGACGCTGACCAGCACCCGGGAGGTGCTGACACCGTTGACCGTGTAGGTGAATGGCTGCTGTATGTAACGGAAACCGGACCCTATCTGATAGGCGTTCCCATTGATCGTGAAGCTGCCGCCCAGCGTGTAATCACGGAAATCGTACTGTTCGGACGACGCCCGCCTTGCGGCTGGAATCATGTAGTAGTTCAGCGGATAGTACGAGCGGTTGGAGGACACCGGGTCGGACGACCCGTGCGTGACCGTATAGGCGATCTTGTAGTTGTTGAAGGTGACGGCCGCGCCCGAGTACTGGGCCGTGAACGTGTTGTTCGCCGTGATATCCACCGACCGGTAGATGGAATCATAATCATAGGTGAGGAGATTGGTAATTCGGGAATACCCATGAATCGTGGCGGTGATGTCCGTGACTCCGCTGGTACCGGTATACTTGCAACCTCGATAGGTATAGCCGTTGGCATTGAAATCCAGGTTCACGGTAAGGGTGTACTCGTGCCAGCTTGCCGGGAACGTCCAATCGGCCCCGCCGGTCATGTACACCGTGCACCTGAAGCCCGTGGCGTTCCACACGAAGGTCTGCGAGGAACCCCAATAGAGATTCGTGAGCTTGGCATATCTGCTGGTATCGTTCTGGACGGTGTCGTCCGCCAGCTGGGTGATGAGCGAGTTGATGTCTTCCACCATGATGTTGTGGAGCACCTCGTTATCGGAAAGCGTGTCGCGCATCATGTACCCGATGCCGGCATAGGCGGTAAAGACCGAGTCCTGGGCCATGTGGACGGCGGAGCGATTCACGGTCACAACGCAGGTGTCGCTGGCCATGAGTCCGCCGCCGTCGGTTATGGTCAGTTGGAAAGTCAAGGTGGCGGAGCCGGCCAATCCGAGGCTGGGGGCCGTGAAGGTGGGGGTAGCGGCCGCGGCGTTCGATAAGGTCACGGTCTTCCCGCCGGTCTGGGTCCAGGCATAGGTCAGGGAACCGGCCTCGGGGTCGGACCCTGAGCCTGAGAGGGTGACGCTCGCGCCTTCCACGACGCTCTGATCCGCGCCGGCATTGGCCGTGGGCGGGTCATTCTGCCCGGTGACGGTGACCGTGCAGGTATCCGTGGCGGTCAGGCCGCCGGTGTCGGTCACGGTCAAGGTAAAGACGAGGGTGCTCGAAGTGGTGGCTATCTGCGGGGCCGTGAAGCTCGGGGTCGCGGTATTGCTGTTCGACAAGGTGACCGCGGTGCCGCTGGTCTGGCTCCAGCTGTAGGAGGCGATTCCGCCGTCATCGGTGGATGCGCCGCCGTTCAAGGTCACGGACGCCCCTTCAGCCACGCTCTGGTCCGCGCCGGCATTGGCCGTGGGCGGATTGTTGGTGTTGACCGGCGTCACCGTGATCGTACAGGTATCCGTGGCGGTGAGGCCTTCGTTGTCGGTCACCGTGAGCCTGAAGCTGTATGTGGCCGCTGTTGTGCCGGGGTTCGGTGCCGTGAAAGTGCAGGTTGCCCTGTTGGCGTTTGTCAGTGTGACTGCGGCGCCGCCGGTCTGCACCCATGCATAAGAGACGATGCTGCCGCCCGTGACGTCCGTGGAGCTCGTGCCGTCGAGGGTGACCGTGGCGCCTTCCTCAACGCTCTGGTCCGGACCGGCGTTGGCCGTGGGCAGGTTCCGGCTGGTCACATTGACAATGCAGGTATCGGTGGCGCTTAAGTTGCCCTCGTCGGTCACGGTCAGCTCAAAGACCAGGGCGGCCGAACCATAGGCAGGCGCCTTGAAGGTCGGCGTGGCGACCCTGGCGTTTGGCAACAGGGTGACCGCGGGACCGCTGGTCTGAACCCAGCTGTAGGATACAACGGCGTTGTCGTCGGTGGAGGCGCTGCCGTTCAAGGTGACCGTGGCGTATTCAGCCACGTTCTGGTCCGTGCCGGCATTGGCCGTGGGCGGGTTGTTCGTATTCGTGACGGTCACATTGACCATACACGTATCCGTGGCGGTGAATCCGCCGTCGTCGGTGACCGTCAGCTGGAATGTCAGCGACAGAGACGAGGTCCCCGGGTTGGGGGCCGTGAAGGTCGGGGTGGCGGTGTTCGGGTTGGCCAAGGTGACCGTGGTTGCTCCTCCGGTCTGTTGCCAGGCATAGGAAACGATGCTGCCGTCGGCGTCCGTGGAGTTGGAACCGTTGAGGGTCACCGTTGCGCCCTCCACCACGGTCTGGTCGGCGCCGGCATTGGCCGTAGGCGCATGGTTGGGGTCGCTGGGATCGTTGACATTGACCACGCAGGTGGCCGTACTGCTCTGTCCGGAGGCGTCCGTAACCGTCAGTACAAAGGTCAGGGCCGTGCTGGTGTAGGGGGCGATGAAGGTCGCCTTCTTGGCGGAGGAGCCTGACAAGGTGATGTTTATTCCACTCGTTACCAGATGCCAGGTGTAGGATACGATCCCATCGTCGGCATCCGAAGAATTGGATCCGTCCAGGGTCACCGTGCTGCCCGCGGTAACGGTCTGGTCCGGCCCTGCAACGGCCTTGGGGAGTTGATTGATCTTCTTTACGACAACCGCGCACTCCTGGGAGGATTGATTGTTGTCCGTATCGGTGACCGTCAGCTTGAATACCAGGGTGGCGCTATTCGTTGTGAGCATCGGCGCCACGAACGTGGTGACGACCGCATTGACGTTCGAAAGGGTAACGCTCGGTGCACCGTTATCGACCTGTTCCCAGACATACTCGATGATGCCGGCGTCGGCATCATTCGATTTCGTTCCATCCAGCGTGACGAGCTCGCCTTCATAAACCGTTTGGGAAGGCCCGGCATCGGCTACCGGCAGCTTAATATTCTCTTCGGGGGATGTCGGGACCTTAGAATCGCTGCCGCCACCGCCGCCGCCACCGCCGCATCCGAATAATACGATGATGACTACGATCATTGCCAGAACGTTCTTCGTCCGCATGAATATCACCTCGTTATAGGTTTGTCTTATCATGAATGATTGGCATGCAACGCATATGCCCATTACAACCTATTGATAATACATCAACAAGGTCCCTGAAGGCCCTCAAATGAGCACCACCGCCCCCTATTTAAGGAAATATTTTTCCCTTCAGACGGCAGGGGCTCGCCCTCACGCTGTTATCGAGGAGCCGTGGTCGTTTGCGGGGCCACGGGCTGCGGCTGTGGGGCAGCCGCGCCCGCGCCTTGAGGATTCATTCCGCCTTCGAGGGCCTGCACGCGACTGCGCAGCTGATAGTTCTCCTGTAAAAGGGTCTGATTCTGGATCATGCTGGAGCGCAACGAGGCGTTCTCACGCTCAAGGGCCTCCAGCCGCTGCTGCACCGCGGCTGTCTGGCTTACATCGGCGCCAGCGCCAAGCTGTGCAGGCTCGCGTTGGGTCTCGAAAGCCTTGAGCCTGTCTGAAAGCGCGTTGCGCTCTTTCTCCAGGGAATCGATATAGTCTATCACCTCACGCAGGCTCTGCTTGTAGTCCGTGCTCGCCTTCTTATGGTAACCGAAGATATAGAATCCCAGACCGAATCCGACGGCGAAGATTATGACGGACATGATCAGGATGGCCTTGGTCATGCTCTTCTGGCCGATCTTTTGATCCGCTTCCATACGCACCTCCGTCTCAGCATGTATGGCATATCACACCTCCAGTCAAGCGGCATCGAAGAGTATCTCGAATCGCTCGTACCGGCATGGGGCCTGCCGCGGATGCCGCCGTCATGCCATCCGCATAAATGCTCCAATTATGTTGCCATATTTTATGATTATACAAATATGTACCCTTTTATGCGTTTTTTATCTTTTATATCAATGTGTTATCATGATGGCATCTGGCACTCTTCTTGCCCATGCCTAGGGCATATTCCCACAAAGGAGGGCAACACAATGATAAGCGCGGGCGATACGGCATGGATGTTGGTGGCCACGGCCTTGGTCATGTTCATGACCCCCGGTCTGGCACTGTTCTACGGAGGCCTGGTACGTTCCAAGAACGTCCTTGCCACCATGATGCAGAGCTTCATCTGCCTGGGGGTGGTCTCGATCCTCTGGGTGCTATTCGGTTACAGCCTGGCCTTCGGGCCCGATATCGGCGGCCTGATCGGCGCGCTCGACTGGGCCGGCTTGAGCGGCGTCGGACTGGAGCCCGGACCTTACTCCGACAAGCTTCCCCACCTGCTCTTCAGCGCCTTCCAGCTGATGTTCGCCGTCATTACCCCGGCCCTCATCACGGGTGCATATGCCGAGCGCATGAAGTTCTCGGCCTTCCTGATCTTCACCATCCTGTGGACCACCCTGGTCTATTTCCCGGTCTGCCACTGGGTGTGGGGCGGCGGGTGGCTCGGCAAACTCGGCGCCCTGGACTTTGCCGGCGGCACGGTTATCCATATCAACTCCGGCGTGGCCGCGCTGGCAGCGGCCCTGATCCTGGGGAAACGCCAAGGATATAAGCAGGAGCCCATCTACCCCCATAACCTGACCATGACCGTGCTGGGCGCCTCCATCCTGTGGTTCGGCTGGTTCGGCTTCAACGCGGGAAGCGCCCTGGCCGCCAACGGCACCGCCGCCCTGGCCTTCTTCACCACCCAGGTCGCCACAGCCACGGCGGCCCTGGCATGGATACTGGCGGACAAGATCTTCCACGGCAAGCCCACCACCTTGGGGGCGGCCTCCGGTGCCGTGGCCGGACTGGTAGCCATCACGCCGGGGGCGGGTTTCGTAGGGCCGGTCGCTTCCATCATGATCGGCGGCGCGGCGGGCTTTATCTGCTTCCTGGCCATCATGCTCAAGGAAAAACTCGGCTATGACGACTCGCTGGATGTCGTTGCCGTGCACGGAGTGGGTGGCCTCTGGGGGGCGTTGGCCACCGGCCTTTTCGCCTCCATCGGCGCCCAAGGCCTGTTTTTCGGCAACCCCAAGCAACTGGGTATTCAGGCAATCGCCGCGGGCGCGGCCATCGTCTACTCGTTTACGGTCTCGTCGATCATCCTTCTCCTGTTGAAGAAGACTACCGGCTTGCGGGTCGGCAACGATGACGAGGTTCAAGGCCTGGACCTGAGCCAGCACGGCGAAACCGGTTACTATCTGCGTTGATACCTGTGAAAGGAGCATGACCATGAAGAAGATCGAAGCGATCATCAAACCGTTCACGTTGGATGCCGTCAAGGAGGCCCTGAACAAGGCGGGCGTCACGGGCATGACCGTCACCGAGGTCAAGGGCTTCGGGAGACAGAAGGGACATAAGGAGATTTACCGGGGCGCCGAATACCAGGTCGACTTTCTCCCCAAGATCAAGATCGAGGTTGCCGTTGAAGCCGGCCTGGTCGAGACGGTGGTCACGGCAATCATGACCGCGGCCCGCACCGGCAAGATCGGCGACGGCAAGATTTTCATCACCCCCTTGGATGGCGTCATCCGTATCCGGACCGGCGAAAGCGGACATGACGCCATCTGAAACACAAAAAGCAGATCATCCGGCCCCCCCGCGGGGCCGGCTCCCCGAACCATCCGGACGGGTCCTGGCGCTTCGACGCTCGCAGGAAGTCGATGCCCGTATCCGCAGCTTGTTCGAGGCGCATCGCGGTCATGGCCATGGCGGATGGTGTATCGCCGCCGTCGGCGGCTACGGCCGCGAAGAACTGTGCCCCAACTCGGATATCGATCTCCTCATCATCCTTAAAAAGCGCAAACCGCAGGCCGATCTCCAGGCAATCCTGACCGGCATCATCTATCCCTTATGGAATGAAGGCTTGAGCGCCAGCTACAGTATCCGCACCGTCAGGCAGTGCTTAAGCGACAGCCGCAGCGATTTCTTCTTCCAGACCGCGCTCATGGACATGCGTCACCTCTGCGGCGATACGCTCGTTTTTGACAAGCTCGCCCAGGGGCTGCGCGCCGGCGGCACGAGGGCTCGCACCGCCAGACAGTTCTACCGCGACCTTTGCCTACACGACCAGAAGCGTCATGCCACCTACGGCGATGCATCCTACATCCTCGAGCCGGACCTGAAGGACGGTCAAGGCGGGTTGCGCGACTATCACAGCATGCTCTGGCTCGCCAGGGCCGCCCTCGGGCTCGATGACCTTGCCGCCCTTGAAAGGGCGGGAATCATCAGCGCCCTTGACCGTCGGGAGTGCGAACACGCCCTGGATTTCATCCTGTGCCTCAGGTTCAGGCTGCATACCCTCTCAACCCGCAAGAACGACCGCCTGCACTTTGAATATCAAGAGATCATCGCCCGCGAGTTTGCCTTTGAAGGCTGCCGCACCAAGACGGCGGTCGAGATGCTGATGCAGAACCTGCACCGCTGCGCCCTGACGATCAAGTCAATCGGCACGGCGGTCATCGCAGCGGCCAGGATTCGCCTGGGCCTGGCCGGTTCCGGACCCACCGTGACACTAGGCCGGGGCTTCAGCGTGATATCCGGAATGATTGCCTTTGCCGAGCCGGGGCGGCCTCGCCCCGAAGAGATGATCACGATCTTCGCGCCCCTGGCCGACCACGACTATGACCTGCATCCAGAGGCGCGAGCCTTCATCCGGGACAACCTTGACCTGGCGGCCAAGGCCCGCGGCCTCCCCGCCGCACGATCGGCCTTCCTGGCGATCCTGCGCGGCCCTTATGCAGCCAAGGCCCTGACCCTGATGCTGGAGCTCGGCATCATGGAGCGCTTCATACCGGAGACCGAAAAGATCAAGGGCCGCATACAATACGACGTGTACCACACCTATACCGTGGATATGCACAGCATCCATACCACCGCGCATCTCCACACACTCCGCGCGCTCGAACCGGAGGCGTTCACGCACGTCCACGATCTTTCCGCGCTCCTCCTGGCCGGGTTCCTGCACGACATCGGCAAGGGTCACGGCACGGACCATGCCCGCACCGGCGCGGCCTTAGCCTATGCAATCGCCCGCAGGCTTGATCTGCCGCGGGAAAGCGCGGAACTGGTGCGCTTTCTGGTGCTGAACCACCTCATCCTGGCCAATACCGCCCTGAGGCGCGACCTGTCAGAAGAAAAGGTGGCCTTCGACTGCGCCCGCACGGCCCAGGATGCCCAGCGCCTTTCCATGCTCTATATCCTGACCATCGCCGATTCAAAGGCCACGGGCGAGGCGGCATGGACCGAGTGGAAGGCCGCGTTGGTTGAGGAACTCTATCGAAAGGCCCTCATGATCCTCCTGAAAGGCGACTTGAGAGACCCACGCAATGTGACGCGGCTGGAGTACAAATGGGCGGCCCTCATCGAACACATCGGCGTCGAACCGGCCATACAGGAAATCGGTGGGCTTTGGGTTTTGCCGCAGGCCTATATCCTGGCCTTCGACGTACCTACGATCATCGCGCATGTGCGCTCGAGCGGCGGCATCCAGACCCTCCATGACATCCATGTCTCCGTCGCTCCCCAAGGGGCACACTTCTCCCTGACCGTGATCGCCCGCGACCGGCCCGGCCTCATAGCCCTGCTGACCGGCATCCTGGCCTCCCGGCACATCAACATCCATACCGCCAAGGTCTTCACCTGGCAGGGCGGCCTGGCGATCGACGTCTTCGAGGTAACACCCCCCTGGCCTGACTACGACGCATGGGATCAGATCGCCGTCACCTTCAAACGCATCGTTGGCCATGAGACGGACCTGGCGAAGATCCTGGCTGAGACGCGCCCGCTGCTCAAGCAGCGGCGCAAGGTGAGTTCCCCGTCCGCCCCCGTGATTGTTATCGACAACGACTCCTCGGATTTCTTCACCCTGATCGAGGTCTACGCCGAAGACCGCATCGGGCTGCTGCATGCCATCACCGAGGCCCTGCACCACCAGGGGCTGAACATCCACCGTGCCATCATCACCAATAAGGCCGATCTGGCGGCGGACATCTTCTCGGTGGTGGACGCCGGGGGGAACAAGATCGTGGATGAGGCGGATCAAGGCCGGATTCTGGCGGCCCTGCGTTCAGCGGCTTTGGACTGGAATTTTTCGGATAAATGATCTAGATGGTCCGGGAAAGGCGGGGAGGCATATGCTGAGCAAGAGGGTTATCGTCTGTCTGGATGTGCGTGACGGCAAGACCACCAAGGGGATCAAGTTCCTCGGCAACGTGGACATCGGCGATCCCGTGGAGATGGCACATGAATACTATCTGCAGGGCGTGGATGAATTGGTCTTCTACGATATCACGGCCTCGTCCGACAAACGCGCTATCATGATCGACGTGGTCGATCAGGTGGCGCGCACCATCTTTATCCCGTTCAGCGTGGGCGGCGGCATCCGCAGCGTCGAGGACATGTACCGCGTCCTCAACGCCGGCGCGGAAAAGATCAGCATCAACAGCGCCGCGGTGCTCAATCCCGATCTTATCGTCCAGGGGGCGCGCATCTTCGGCAGCCAATGCATCGTCCTGGGCATGGATGTCAAATATGTGGGGAAAAACCCTCGCATCCCCAGCGGCTACGAAGTGGTTATCGACGGCGGCCGTAGGCCCATGGATATGGATGCCCTCGCGTGGGCCCGGCGCGCACAGGACCTCGGCGCGGGCGAGATCTGTCTGAACTCCATCGATGCCGACGGCACCACCGACGGCTATGAACTCACCATCACGGGTCTGATCGCACGCGCGGTCAACATACCGGTCATCGCCTCGGGCGGGGCCGGAGGGCCGGAGCACCTTCGGGACGTTTTCCTCAAGGCCGACGCCGACGCGGCCCTGATCGCCTCCATGGTGCATTACGGCAGGTATACCATACCGCAGATCAAGGAATTTTTGAAAAACGCCCAGATCCCGGTCCGGGACATCGTTTAAGAGGATGAGCCCCCTTCCATCTCCAAGGGGCTCATCCTCGTCTTAGAACAGGAAGATCGGGAACGAATCCGGGTTTTTGCCGAAACAGGTGATGTCATCGATCTTCTCGATCCTGCCGCCCCTGAGGATGGCGTACAGGAAACGCTCCACACCGATGCCCCCGCCGAAGGTATCCGGGAACAGGGTCTTGCCGTCGGCGCCCTTCATGGCCACGGCGGTCAGGAACGGCCCGTAGCCGTCGAGCATCTCGATGTTGGAGATATTGCCGTCCTTGAATACCGGACGCTCGATCAGGATCTTGTTGTCGATCAGTCGCTCGATGATAGGCTCATAGAGCCATTCCCTGATAGCGCCCGAAAGCACCTCCAGGGCGGGGGAAAACTTGCCGGTGTCGCGCAGCTTCGTCTTGGCGCAGATATCGTAGTTGTAGATCATGTCCGAGGTGAAGGATGCGATCGGCGTCTTGCTGCCGTCCGGGCGGATATAGGGATAGATGAGGTCGTAGTTCTCGCGCATGAGGCCCGTAATCCAGAAGAACTGGGTGGGGACCTCCTCACCGGCCTTCGCATCCAGGTCGGCCTTGCCGTAGCGTTTGAGTATCTCATCATGCCTCAGGCGCGGGAAGGGCTGTTTGGGTACATCCAGCGCCACTCCCAGGGCCTTGAGGTCCTGCTCGTTCCTTTCCAGGATGGCGCTCACGCCGGCTATCACCAGACGCTCGAAGAAGTCCAGCGCCTTTTCCATGTCCTCTTTGAGGATCTTTTTCACCTTCTCGGGTTCGTTCTTATACTCTTCGAAGGTGACGCCACGGTTGCGCCTGACCTCGATATCGATCTGGGAAAAATCGATCAGGTACTTGCCGCGCTGCTTGCGCTGCGGACTTTCGATCTCGAGCCTGAGGTTGGGGGAATCCACGAAAACCCCCTTAAAGCGAGGGTTAAAGCAGGACATGAATTTGTGATAGATCATGGAGTGGGTGGTGACATAGGGCATGCCCTTGTAATGCACGGTGGGGACATGCTCAACATCGTGCGCCAGGGGGTCCGTGATCGGGCTGATCTGGATGCGTTCAAGGTTGAAGAGCCCCTCGTTCACCAGAAAATTATTGACGGCCGCCACAAAACTGGTGCGGACGGCCATGGCGGCATAGATGGAATCGCCGACCCATTTATTGACATAATTTTCGCGGATGAAATCCTCGAACGAGGACCCCGACTGGACCAGGGACGCCTGAAAATGGAACAGATCTTCGCCGATGAAAGCCATATCGTACCTCCTGTTGAGAGTTGCCTTCAACCCTTAGCAGCTCTGAGTGCATACAGCAAGCGCTATGCCAGGCATGCGGACACGCCCCCTGAGCCGTGGCTTCTCATTTATTACGTACTAACAGGTAGTTACCACTGACATGGCTCATCCCTTGAGGGCGCCTTACAACATTTTTGTCACAACCGCGATGAAAAGGACATTATCGCACCATGGACAAGAACCTGATCACACCCGCCGCACCGGGCAGGACCGCCTCGCCATGACGGACCGGGGGCATCGACGGGCATTGGCCATGAAAGGCATTGACATCCCGGCGCGGCTTCATCATTATCATGCACGACATCGAATCATGGCAAGGAGGTGACCCTATGAAACTGCGTATCCTGGCCGGCATAGTCCTGATCGGGGTTTTGGCCGGCGCCCCTGCGCATGCCGCCCGTCTCTTCGGCATCGTGTCCACGGCTGACGGCAAGCCCGCGCAAACCACGGTCGTTCTCAAGGACGCAACCGGCTTGGCCGTCGGCCAACCGCTGTCCACCGACAAGACCGGGGCCTATGATTTCAAAGACATCAAGCCCGGCTCCTACCAGGTCTTCATCAACGAGAAGAATACCTGGAAGATCTTCGTCGGCACCGGCGAGACCAGACGCGACTTCACCCTGAAGTAGAACGTCCAGACCCTAAGCCATGCCCGAACAGCCGCCCAAAAAGAAGGACTTCTGGGACATCATCCAGGCCTTGGGACCGGCGATCATCGCCGCCACGGTGGGCCTTGTCGGCGGGATGTACAACCACCAACAGGCCCAGTTGACCAAGGCATCCGAGATGCGCGAGGTCTACACCAAGATCATGACCGAGCGCGAGAGCTCGGACAACGCCATCCGCGCCAAGATGTTCGAAATGCTCTTCAATGCCATGTTCGCCAAGGGCGCCGGCGCCGCGGCCGGCGACACCGATGACTTCGGCCTGCTCAAGCAGCGGGTCATGTTCCTGGACGTGCTTTCGCGCAACTTCGATACGGTCGACATCCGGCCGCTCTTTGAAGACCTCGACAGCGAGTTGACTAAATTGATCTACAGCGACAACCTGCATACCCCCCGCGAGCGCGGCCAGTATTTCGGCATGCGCTCCGAGCTCAGGCGCATCGGCAAGAACCTCTCGCTCAAACAGCTCAACGCCCTGGCATCTCTGCCCGGCACGATCGTCAGACGCATCATCATCCTCCAGGACAAAGACGGCGGCCTGCAGGCCATGTCCGACGATGCGGGCGGAAACACGGCCGAGGACCCCATTCCGATCGAGGTCAAGGCAGAGGGCATCCAGGACGGCATGGTGGAGGTCTCGCTGGAGTACAAGAAGGCCAAGGCCTCGGACCAGGGGTTCAAGGCCCCGGCCTTCATGATCACCTTCTATGACCTGCCCTACATCGACAACAGCGTGATCGATAAGGATATGCGCGTGGGCGTCGTGCTTACCAAGCATGTATCCACCAGCGACCTCGAGCGCTTCCGCGACCAGTTGGACCGGAAGGAGATCAAAGATTACGAGGACCTCAGGGATGGCGGCATCACGCAGTACGCCGAACTGCGCATCATCAAATTTCCGGCCAAATACACCGGCCATCGCGACCGCCCCTACCTTTCCGAGATCCTGGAAGATCTGGTTGAAGGCAGCGGCGCAAACAACCTGAAAGCCTCTCCGGCTCGCTAGTACCGGGCGCGCAGGGGTACCTGCCCGCACGCCCGGTTTTTCTTAACGATCATGCCCTTCGGGCGCATACCCATCTCTTGGATTCCGGATATCAGCACGGATCTTCCTCCTTCCGCCCGAGGCCGTGTGCCCCGGCCGCCAATCCCGGTCGTCCTGAATGAACCGCCAGGGATTTCGCATGAGAATGCAAAATCCCCCTTGACATACCGACGCGCCTATTTTATTTGACCGACTAGTCGGTCGTTTTGATAGGGGGGATTGAAAGGAATGCGCAAACAAGGCACGCTCATTGAGAAATCCGGGGGACGGCGCATCTCTCTCTATGCCGAGCTCGGGAGGTACTTCACGGCCGACGGCGGCTTCGACGAAAAGACCTTCCGCAAGATCATCCAGGACTCCCTGAACGATGCCGGCGGCACCCTCCCCACCCAGGAGGGCCGCAGCGCCCAGGGGAAATGGCTCTCCTCCTATCTATCCGAGATCATGGATTATCTGTCCGAAAAGGGCATGCCGGAGGCGGCTTCCCATGTCTGCAGGGCAGCGGTCGAGGAGGCCGCCAACGCGGGCATCAACGAAGTGGCGATAGCGCCGCGGCACCTGAAAGGGCTGCTGCAAACCATACCGCCCCTAAGCGCCGGCAAGATGAAACGAAGGCGTTCGCTGGACGAAAAGAAGAAAAAGATCTACCAGGCAGCACTCAAGGTCTTTGCGCAAGACGGCTTCCACCAGGCGACCATGAACAAGATCGCCAGTCTTTCCGGTGTGGCCAAGGGCACGGTATACGAATATTTCAAGAGTAAGGAGGAACTCCTCGACCAGCTCCTCGAGGAACGGTACGAAGAGATCGTCGACCGCATCAGCGCCATCTGCGGCCGCGGCACCGACATCCTGGAACAGACCCGCGAGATGATCGAGTTCTGGGTGGGGTTCATTGAGGACAACCCCGAGCTCTACCGTCTGATCCAGAGCGAGGCCATCTTCCAGCGCTCAAGTGAAAAGATCATGTTTTACGAT
>JAKQBR010000305.1 GCA_029574005.1 Deltaproteobacteria bacterium
CGGGGACCGCGTGCAGGACAATGCGCTCCATCAGGGCGGACAGGCCCAGGGAGCCCTCCTGCTCACAGATCCGCTGGATGGCCAGCACCCCGTCGCCCTGGTCCCACGGCGCCCCTTCCCGGTACCCCAGGACACCGTCGCTCATCAGGAAGAGGCGGTCACCCCGGCTTACCCTGATCTCCTGGCTGCCGAAAGACACCAGCTCACCGGCGCCCATGACGTCGCCTTCCTTCCCCAGCGGGTAGGCGCGTCCCTGCGCCGGCAGGAAGACCAGGGGGGGGTGTCCGGCAAAGACCACGCAGAGCTCGTTCTTGCGGCGGTTCAGAAATGCGTAGCAGGCCTTGACGAACTGGCCTTCGGGCAGGACCGCGCCCAGCACGCTGTTCATCGTGCGCATGGTCTCCATGGGCGTGAAGAGCGGGCTGGCGTTTTGCCGGATCAGGGCCTTGACGGCCGAGGTGACGAAGGCGGCGCCGACATCGTTGCCGCTGATGTCGGCGATGAAGTAGGCAAAGATGCCCTCATCGATCTTCACCACATCGTAGAACTCCCCGCCCACCGCATTAAGGGGTTTATAGTACACGGCAAACTGGGCGTCAGGCAGATCGGCGGGGTCGACCAGGATCGCCTTCTGGGCGTTTTTCAGCTGCTGCAGGTGCACGCGCTGCTGTTCGACCAGCATCTGGTGGGCTTCGCGGATGCGCAGGTGCAGCCTGATCCTGGCCAGGATCTCTTCTTTCTCGAACGGCTTGGTGACATAGTCCACGCCGCCGATCGTCAACCCCTGGACCTTGGCCTGGACCTCGTCGACGGCCGACAGGAAGATGATCGGGATCTCACAGGTGCGGGGGTTCGCCTTCAGCTGGACGCAGGTCTGCAGGCCGTTCTCGCCGGGCATCATGATATCCAGCAGGATCAGGTCCGGTATCTCGTTCTCGGCCATCATCCTGCCCCCCGGACCGGACAGGGCATAGCCTACCTGGAAGCCTTCGTTCTCGAGGGTGTGCTTGAGTACCCGGGCATTGACCTCGACGTCATCGATCACCAGGATCTTGGGTATGTTCGGCATGCGCGCCTCCTTATCTCGGGATAAATCGCCGCGGCACAGCGCGGCGGATAAAGTCGCCCTCCACGAGCGGGTCCTTCATAACCTTCCTCCCTCATCGTTTTTTATGATCATAGCCACGGCCTGCCGGAAGGCGACAAACGCCTCCCGCACGCCATTCAAGGCCTCCTCGCGGGCCGGTGCGTCTCCCTCGAGGGCGCTGTGCTCCAGGGCTAGGCTCGCCTGGCGCAAGGCCTCGGCGCCGACGGTCCCGGCCGCGCCTTTCAGGGCATGGGCCTGCTCCCGCAGGGCCTGGAGGTCCGCACGGGCCATGGTTTCCTCCAGCGAGGAGATCCGTCCGGGTACGTCCGCCAGGAAAAGTTCGACGACCTCCCGCATGATCCGACCATCGCCGGCCAGACGCCCCAGCAGAAAGCCGCGGTCGAAGACCGCGGGCGAACCCTTGCGCACGGCGGCACCCGCGGGAGGCCCGTCCTCCCTGGAGTTCTCGATCCAGCGTCCCAGGACGGCCTGCAAGGCCTCGCCGTCAACGGGCTTGGTGATGAAGGCATTCATCCCCGCCTCCAGGCTTCTGTCCCGGTCTTCGGCCGGCAAATGCGCGGTCATGGCAATGATCGGCACGCGAGGGTTCAAAACCCCGTCCATGCCGGCGCGGATGCGGCGCGTGGCCGTAATGCCGTCCATCTCCGGCATCTGGATGTCCATGAACACCAGATCGTATGGCTGCTCCGCCAGTTTTTTCAAGGCCATCAAGCCGCTGGCGCAGATATCGGCATGGTAGCCCATCTTGCGCAGGACCGCCTCCGTCACCGTGGCGTTGACCGGGTTGTCCTCGACCACGAGGATGCGCACCCGGCGTTTGATGTCCTCGCTCACGCTGTAGCGAGTGATCATGGGGCGCGCGGACGCGACCGGGCCAAGGCCCCGTCCCAGGGCGATCTGCAGGGCATGGTGGAGATGCGAGCGCTTGATGGGCTTGGTCAGATAGCCGGAGAAACCGATCCGCCCCAGCGCGCTCACCTCGCCGCGCTTGCCCGTCGAGGTCATCATGATCAGGATGGTGCCGTCCAGATCGGGATCGTTCTTGATCGCGGCGCCCAGCATATCGCCGGTCCCGTCGGGCAGATGCATGTCGATCAGGGCCAGGGTATAGGGATCGCCTTCTGCATGGGCGCTCTTCAGTTCCATGAGGGCACGGGCCGCGTTCGGGACCTGCGTGTGGCGGCACTGCCAGGACTGGAGGTCGGCCCCCAGGGCCAGCCGGTTGGTGGCGTTGTCATCGACCACCAGGACGCGCGCCCCCCTTAAGTCGGCGTACGGCTCCGCCGTTGGCGCCTCCTGAGGCGGCTGCTTGTCGAGCCGGACGGTGAACCAGAACGTGGAGCCCTTCCCCTCCTCGCTCTCGACCCCGATCCGCCCTCCCATCATCTCGGTCAGCTGCTTGGCGATGCTCAGGCCCAGCCCGGTGCCTCCGTATTGGCGGGCATAAGAGGCGTCAACCTGCGAGAAAAGCTGAAACAGCTTGGGGCGCTGGTCCGTGGGGATCCCGATGCCGGTGTCCTTGACCAGGCCGTGCAGCACCACCTGCGTGTCGTCCTCGGACTCCGTCCGCAGCAGGAAGCTCACCTCCCCGGCCGGGGTGAATTTCACGGCATTGCCGATCAGATTGTTGAGTATCTGGCGCAGGCGTCCGGGGTCGCCGCGCACGTGCGAGGGCACGGCCGGATCGATGAAGCACGCCAACTCGAGCCCCTTGGCCTGCGCCGTGGCGGAATGCAGGCCGTAGAGGTCCTCGACCAGGAGGCGCAGATCGAAATCGATATGCTCAAGCACCATCTTGCCGGCCTCGACCTTGGAGAAATCCAGGATATCGTTGATGATCGTCAAAAGCGCCTGGGCGCTGTCCTTGACTGTCCGGGCGAAATCGCGCTGCTGTTCGGAAAGCTCGGTTTCCAGGAGCAGGTTGGTCATGCCGATGATGCCGTTCATGGGGGTGCGGATCTCGTGGCTCATGTTGGCCAGGAACTCGCTCTTGGCCTTGTTCGAGGCCAAGGCAGCCTCGGTGACGATGCGGTTTTGGGCCTCGCGCTCGCGGATCTCTTCTCCCTGGGCGCGCTCGATGGTATGCTCCAGCACGTCAACGGCCAGGCGCAAGGCGCCGGTCTCGGCCGCGGACCAGGTCCGGGGCGCGTCGCAGTCGGCGAAGACGATCCCGCCCCACCACCGCGACTGCACGATGACCGGCATGAGCAGAAGCGAGAGGATGCCGTCATGCTCCATGAGGCGGCGCTCGTCCTCGGAAAAGTCTTCCCGGTTGCCGACCACGATCTGCCTCTCGCGCATTTCCCGCACCCATGGGCCCAAACCGGCCTCGCCCAGGGTCGTGTCGTCCTGAAAGGAGGTGCTCTTTCCGAGGTGCGGGGCATGCCATTCGTGCATCAGCCTGAGCTGCATGGCCTCATCGTGATCGCCCTGGCCGCGGTACAGACAGACGCGCCCCAGCCTGGCGGCGTTCCCGATCAGTCCGAGGGCCTGCTCGATATGGCCCTCCCAGTCCACATCCGCGATAAAGATCTCCGCGCAGCGGCTGACGGCCTCCAGGAGGGCGTCGCGCCGCTCAAGCTCGGCCAGGGCCTGTTTGCGGTTGGTGATGTCGAAGCCCGAGCCCACGATCGCAGGGCTGTTTTTGTACTGGATGAGCGAGGCCGAGTAGTCGTACCAGCGTGTATCGCCAAAGCGTGTGACGACCTTGATCTCATCGCGCCGTGCCGGGTCTTGGCCCCGCAGGCGCGCCTCGGCCCTTTGCCTCACGAGGTCCCGGAAATCGGGGTGGACGACGTCCCAGAAATGCATCCCGTCGAGTTCCGAAGGGCTGTACTCAAGCATGGCCTGCAGGGCCGGATTGGTATAGATGAAGCGCTCGTCCTGGATGATGAAGATCGCCGCGCCGGTGCTCTCGGCCAGGCTGCGGAAGCGCGCCTCGCTCTCACGCAGCCGCGCCTCGGCCAGCTGCCGTTCGGTGATGTCCACGAGCGAGAGGAAGACCCGCGCGTAATCATGCTCGGACCCCGGGGCCGTACGCCAGTTCAACTGCAGGTAGATGAGCGCGCCGCCCTGCTTCAGACTGGCGGCCTCGAAGGCGCCTCCCTGCTCGCCTTGCGCCAGGGCCACGAGGATCTGCGCAAAGCCGGCGCGCGGATCACGGCCGAACAGGATCGGCAGCATGTCGAGCAGTTCAGCGCGCGATGAGACCCCGTAGATCTCGAAGGTCTTGGGATTGACATCGCGGACCTCCACCAGACCGGCGGCCTGAAAGATGTCTTCGGGGTGATCATCGAAGAATGTCCGGAAGTCCCGCACGCCCCGGGACCCGAGGTCATCGATGAAGCGCTTGACCTGCGAGAGGTCCAGCTCCCAGAGGGAAATGGGCGAGTCGTGAAACAGGTTCTCAAAGCGCGACCGGCTCTCCCGCAAGGCCAGCTCGGCCTGCCGGCGTTCGGTCACGTCGCTCAGGACGACGAAGACGGCCTCGACCCGGCCCGACTTCATTTGCGCATGGCTGGACAGACGCACGCAGCGCACGCCGCCGTCCTTGTCGATGACCCGATACTCGCTGGGCTCATAGAGGCCCCTGAGCATCTTGTCCATGTTCTCGCTCAGGCGCGGATGATCGTCTGGATGCACGAAACGCCTGAACGGTTGGCCGAGGAGATCTTCAGCGCCGTAGCCGGAGATGCGGCTGATGGCGGGACTGACGTACAGGATGGTGCCCCGGACGTCGATGGACAGGATCACGTCATTGATATTTTCCACCAAGGTGCGGTACCGCTCTTCCGAGGCCTTGATCGCATCGTCAAAGCCCTTGCGTTCATCGATATCCAGGATGATGGCGTCGTAATACAGGGGACGGCCCTCGGCGTCGCGTCTGACCTCGGCATTTATCATGACCCACAGGGTGGAGCCGTCCTTGCGGTAAATCTGGGTCTCGAAGCGCTCGACACGCCCCTGCTCGTCGAGGAGCTTCTTCAGCCTCGGCCGGTCTTCGGGACGGACATACCGATCGCGTCCGATCGTGAAAGCCTCTTCCATGAGCTCCTTTGCGTCCGCGTATCCCAGCATGCGCGCAAAGGCCTGGTTCACGTTCAGATACCGGCCTTCCAGAGTGGTCTGAGCGATCCCCACCACGGTGTTTTCAAAGATGCCGCGGTACTTGGCCTCGTTTGCCTTGAGCGCCTGCTCGATGAGCTTGCGGTCATTGAGGTCCATGCACGACCCTTCGATATAGCCGGGATCGCCCTGGGCGCCCTGTTGCAGGCGCAGGTTCAATAAGCCCCAGATCCGTCTTCCGTCCGCGCGGGCCAGGAATGTTTCGTAGCCCACGACCCGGCCTTCCTGAAGCAGGCGCTCCCTGAGCGCCCGCCCTTCCAGGGGATCGGCCAAGAGCTCATGTCCGGCATCACCATAGGCATTGATCATGTCCAAGGGCGATGCGTAGCCGAGCATGCGCGCGGCGGACGGGTTGGCCGCCGTGAAACGCCCTTCCAGGCTCATCTGGAAGACCCCTTCGATGGCGTTTTCGAAAAAGGCGCGGTAACGCTCTTCGCTCCGGCGATAGGCCCCTTCCATGGCCTTGATCTTGCGGTCCTGCGCGATTTCCTGAAACACGCGGTCCACGACGGCAGGCAGACGTTCGAGCAGCCGCGTATCCTTGATGAGATAGTCCCGGGACCCGGCCTTCATCATCTCCACGGCGATGCCCTCATCGCCTTTGCCGGTGATTACGATGAACGGTATCGATCCGTCCTGCCGGCGCGCGCCCAGGGCCGCGATGATATCCTCGGCCTTCATGTCCGGCAGGGTATAGTCAAGGACGACCAGGGCAGGCGCCTCGGTTTCCAGACAGGCAAGGGCCTGGCGGCCGTCGAGGGCCGCCCGGCAGACGAACCCCGCATCAGAAAGCGTGACCTGGATCAGCTCGGACAGGCCCGCGTTGTCCTCAACGACGAGGACCATTCCGCCCCGCTCGGGGCCGCTCGCATCGATGGACCGTGCTTCCGTCACGCCCCGCTACTCCTCGATGGGCGCGATCCGCAGGATGCGGATGAACTGGCCGAGATAACGGATCAGCTCGGTAAAGCTCTCGTAGTCCACCGGCTTGGTCAGATAGGCGTTGCAGCCCATACGGTAGGAGGCCTGCACCTCGCGCGGGTCGTCGGTGGTGGTCAGCATCACCACCGGCAGGCTTTTCAGGCGCTCATCGGACTTGATGCGCCTGAGCACCTCCTGCCCGTCCACCTTGGGGATGCGGATATCGAGCAGCACCAGGTAGCCGCCGGCGAGCTCCTTTTTCGTCTCGGGGCCCTCGAAGAGATAATCGAGGATCTCCTGCCCGTCGCGGAAACGCCGGATAGGGTTATCCACCCCGGTCTCCTTGAGGCAATCCTTGATGAGCTCGGCGTGGCCTTCATCGTCCTCCACCAAGAGTATCATCACATCCTTATAGGCGATCCTGCTCACCTGACCCTCCCCTCATCCCTGCTGTATCGTGAAACAGAAACGGCTGCCCGGTTCCGGGGTATCCTCCACCCAGATGCGGCCCCCGTGCCGTTCGATGATGCGGCGCACCACCGTGAGCCCGAGCCCCTCGCCGCTGACCTGTCCGCCCGGTTCCAGGCGGTGGAACAGCTCCCAGATCTTTTCGCGGTGTTCGGGGGGGATGCCGATCCCGTTGTCCTGTACCGTGAAGATGCACTGTCCGTCCTTGGCCGTGCCTTCGATGCGCACCCGCAAAGCCCGCTTAGGGCTGCGATACTTCAGGGCGTTGTCGATCAGGTTGGAAAAGACCTGGCTCATCTGCGAGGCATCGCAGCGGCAGGAGGGCAGATCGCCGGTCTCGATAACGGCGCCCGCCTCCTGGATCTGGTAGCCCATGGCCGTGGTTACCTGGTGGATGAGGGCCGCCATGTCCACGGTCTGCATGTTCAGAACCGCGCGTCCCAGGCGCGAGAGCTGTAGCAAACCCTTGATGAGGCTGTCCATCTTCTCCACGCTGGAGCGGATGAACTTGAGGGCCTTGGGGATGGTCTCCTCGATCAAAGGGACGGCGGCCGCGCGCATCTCGGGCGGCGCCTCGGGCGCCTGCATGATCCGGATCAGCTCCCCGCAGGCCACCTCGAGGCGCCTGCTGAAGCCCTGGATGTTGAGCAAGGGCGAGCGCAGGTCGTGCGAGGTGGCGTACACGATGCTCTCCAGCTCCTGGTTCTTGCGCTTGAGCTCGCTGTCCAGGGCCTCGAGCTCGGCCTGGGCGCGCTTGCGCGCTCTGATGTCCGTGAACTCGACGGCTATGGCGCCGGGACCGGTCTTGAAGACCGTGACCTCGTTCATGGAGGAGAACCGCTGATCCATGTAGGAAATCTCGAAGTTCTGCGGCCCGAGTTCGCCCCGAGCCACCTTGCGGAACATCTCCGGTATCCCGGTGGCTGCCAGGTTGGGAAAGGCCTCCTCGATCGTCATCCCGACCAGGCCCTGATGCGCGATGCCGATCAGGCGGTCCGCGGCCGGGTTGGTCCCGGCCAGGACCAAGCGCCCGTCGGGTTCGAGCCGGTAGAGATACATGCCCACAGGCGATGATTCCACGACGCTGCGGAACTTCTCTTCCGAGGCGCGCAGGGCCTCCTCGGAGAGCTTGCGCTCCGTGATGTCCTCCAGGACCGTGGCGAACTGGCCGGGGGCGGGCCGGTAGGCCGAGACCCGCAGGTGCTTGCCCAGATACTCGGAATACATCTCGAAGGTGATGGGCACCCCGGTTTCCGCCACCGGGAGAAACACATCGAGGTAGGTGCCGAACCCCGGGGGAAAGACCTCGCTGGCCTTCCTTCCGATGAAGTCCGGGCCCGCCACCCTGGTAATGCGCTCCATGGCCGGGTTCACGACCAGATACTCGTAGTCAATGGCGCGGCCATGGTCGTCGTAGATAACCCGCTGCAGGGCCAGGCCTTCGGTCATGCGCTCGATGATCAGGCGGAAAAGCTCCTCGCTGTGCTTCAGCGCATCCTCGGCCTGCTTTGCCTCGGTGATGTCGCGTACCGATTCAATGGCCCCCACGATCCGGCCTTCGCTGTCAAACAGCGGCGACGCCACGACCCAGATATGCGCGCCCCGGCCATGGAAGAGCGCCGGGGCAAAGGTCTCGGCTTGAATCATGGATCCCTTGCGAGTGATAGAGCGGTAAAGGGCGGCAATCTTCTCATCGTCCTTGTCGACCAGGTCCATCAGAAACGGCCTGGCATGCCCGTAGAACGGCAATGCGCTGGAGGAATGGTCCTTGCCGAGCATCTCGGCCTTGGGTACGCCGCTCATCTCCTCCATGGCCCGGTTCCAGGCGATGATCTTCTTGTCCCGATCCATGATGAAGGTGGCGTCGGGCAGGAATTCGATGATATCCTCCAGCCGCTTGTTGGCCTCCCGCATCCGTTCCTCGGCCGCCCGGCGTTCGGTGATGTCGACGGTGCTGCCCTCGTAGTACATGAGGTCGCCCTGCCCATCGCGCACGGCCCTGGCATTGATCGATATCCAGAACATCGTGCCGTCGCGGCGGTAGACGTGGGCCTCGAAGTCTTCGACGTGGCCATGATCGGCAAGCAGCGCCTGTATCCTCTGCCGCGCTTCGGGTTGCACGTAGAGCACCTGGCCGATATCCGTGATCTCCGCTATCATCTCCTCAGGCGAGGAGAACCCGAACATCTGAGCAAAGGCCGGGTTGACGCTGAGATTGCGCCCTTGAGGCGAGCTCTGAAACATCCCTTCCCGGGCGTTCTCAAAGATGGAGCGGTACTTCGCCTCGCTTCGTTTGAGGGCCTCGGCGGCCTTTTTCTCCTCGGTGACGTCGCGGAAGTACCAGACCCTTCCATAGTATTTCCCGTCCCCGCCTCGTACCGGGGCGGTGTAGCGGTCGAGGACCCGGCCGTCGGCGAGCATGACATCGTCTCTGCCGGCGCGCGAAGGATCGGCATAGTAGGACCGTACCTGGGACAGGAAACCTTCCGGGTCAGCCACCCGCTCACGCGCCACATGCAGCGCGTTTTCATCCAAACGGGTTTCCAGGACCTCCTCGGGGATACCCCAGATCTCGACGAAACGCCGGTTGAAGGAGAGCACACGGCCGTGAACATCCACCACCATGATGCCCTCGATGGATGCCTCCTGCAGGGTGGCCAGCAGGGTGGCGCGGAAATTGAGCTCAGCCTCGGCCATCCGGGCCGCGGTGATATCCTCCAGCATGCCGAGCTGGCGATAGGCCTTGCCGTCGTCTCCTGGCAGGAAGAACCCACGGTCCCTGATCCAGCGGTACCCCCCGTCCTTGTGCCGCATGCGGTAGCGGGCCTCCCAGAAGGAACACGCCTGCTCGGCCGCCTCCAGGGTCTGCAGGGTCTCATCCCGGTCTTCGGGATGCAACAGCTCCAGCCATTGTTCGAACCCGCCGTTCATCTCCTCGGGCGTGCGGCCGAGCACCCTTTCCATGCTGGCCCCCCAGGTGATCTTCCCGCTCGGCACGATATAGTCATAGGCCACCTGGCCCGAGGCCTCAACGATCAGCTCATAGCGCCGCATCCAGGCCTGCAGCTCCAACTCGGCTTTCTTGCGCGCCGTGATGTCGATGCCGATGCCGAGGATGAAATCAAACCCGCCGTCTTCGCGCCACACGGGACAGCCATGCCATTCGATCAGCAGTTCACGGCCGTCGCGTGTCAGCACGGTGTTCTCGTTCACGGTGGTCTCGCCCGCGCTTTGCATCCGAGTGAAGACCTCCTCCAGCGCCGCATGCTCGGATCGAGGGACAAAGGTATCGGCATAGGCCTTGCCGATCACCTCGGCGGCATCGTACCCGAGCGCGGCAAGCATGGCCCGGTTCATCGTGCGTGTCCGGCCGTCGGCTTCGATCGTGACGATGAAGGCGGGGGAGGATTCGATCAGGTTGGCGGTGAAGTCGCGTTCACGGCGCAGCTGATCCTCCGCATGCTTGCGTGCGGTGATATCGCTGCCGATGGACAGGATGCCCACGAGCTCTCCCTTCTCGTCCCAAACAGCCTTGTTGCTCCAGTGCATCCATACCCGGCGCCCGTCGCGGGCGATGTTCTCGTTCTCATTGTCGCTGTAAGGCTCGGGGTCGCGGCTGATCTCAGCAATCATCATTACCAGGTCCCGTCCCGTTGATTCCGTCTCCGGCACGATGGTGCCCACCACATTGCTGCCGATCAGCTCATCCTCGGCATAGCCGAAGAGCTTGAGTCCGTAATCATTCATGAAGGTGATGCGCCCGGAGGTGTCCCATTGCAAGACCACGACGCGCGCGTTCTCCACCAGGGTGCGGTATTTCTCCTCGCTCTTTTTCAGCGCATCTTCGGCGCGCACGCGCTCGGACACGTCCCTTACGGCGGTGGCCCGCACCTCGCGCCCTCGATAGGTGAACATGCGGCCGCGCAGCTCGGCCGGAAAACGGCTGCCGTCTTTGCGCATCCCGGTGGCGGCATGGGGTTCATCCGATTTCATGCGCACATGGCGCAGCACCTCATCGCGCGACTCCGGGGCGGCTAGATCCGCCGTGCGCATGCCGATAAGCTCCTCGCGGCCGTACCCGAACATCTGCGCGGCGACATCGTTGACGTCGAAACAGACACCGTTCTCGCTGAAAAGGATGGCCTCGAAACTGGCGCCCGCCAGGGCCTGCAGCCGCTCCTCGCTCTCTTTAAGGGCCTGTTCGGCCATCTTGCGCTCCGTGATGTCCACGCAGGTGCCCTCGATGTACAGCGGTCTGCCCGAGGCATCGCGCTCGAGGCGGAGATTCAAGACCACACCTGCCAGGACCCCATCCGCGTGTTTAAAGGTCACCTCGTATCCGGTGATCTCGCCTTCCCTCAGCAGTCGGCCGATAATCCTCGCCCGCTCCTGCGGGTCGGCATAGATCTGGGCGCCGATATCCGTGACGCTCGCGAGAGCCTCCTGCGGTGAATCATAGCCGAACATGCGGGCCAACGCCGGGTTGGCAAGCAGCA
This sequence comes from Deltaproteobacteria bacterium, assembly GCA_029574005.1. GTDB lineage: Bacteria > Desulfobacterota > Desulfomonilia > UBA1062 > UBA1062 > JAKQBR01. The sequence continues at coordinate 11,119 of JAKQBR010000305.1, forward strand.
GCCGGCCGTCCAGGGAAGAGCGGAAGATGCCTTCGACGGCGTTTTCAAACAGGGCCCGGAAGCGTTTCTCACTGGTCTTGAGCTCCTCCTCGGCGCGTTGTCTTTCGGTGATGTCCTCGACATGCACCATGACGAGGTCGGGCGGTACAAAGGCATAGGTGGCGGCTATCGTCCGTCCGGGCATGAAATCTCGGGACAGGATCACCCTATGCAGCACCTGCCCGGTCGCAAGACAGCGTTCCAGGTCTTCGGTGATCTCCGGTCGGTCCGAGAACATTTCGTCCGAGCCTTTCCCCAAGAAACGCTCCACCTCAGCCCCGGTGAGGACGTGCGCGGCGTGGTTATAGTCCGCCAGCACGAAGCGGGAATCCTTTTTTTGCCAGGTGAAGATCGGCACGGGATTGCTCTGGTACTGGGCCTTGAAGCGCTCTTCGCTCTCCTTGAGCCTGGCCTGGGCGAGCTTCTGCTCGGTGATGTCCTGGATGATGCCGTCATAGGATGTCAGGCGACCCCGGACGGTGCGACCCAGCACCGGGGTATTCCTGACCCACCGCACGGCGCCGTCCTTACGGACGATGCGATGTTCCAGGGGGCCTGGATCATCGCCGTCCAGGATACGCCGCGCATGGGCTTGCACGCTTTCGCGGTCTTCCTCCGACACCATGCTGAACCAGAGATACGGATCGTCCGTGAGTTCCCGGCTGGAGTAACCGGTCACCGACGCGCAGGCCTCTCCATGCAGGGTTTCCACGGGTATGCCGTCTACCAGGCGTACCGCATAGGCGTACCCGCCGATGGCCGCGATGATGTTCTGACAGCGTTGCGCAATCGCTTTCATGCTCATTTCTCTCCACCGCGGGGCCCTACGAATCAAGGGCCGTGCGGATCTTTTCCGTGATGGCATGCAAGGTAAACGGCTTCTGGATGAAGAAGCCCCCGGGTATGTCCACCCCATGCCGGGCAATTTCGTCATGGGTGTAGCCCGACATGTACACGGCCTTCAACCCCGGGCGTCCCTTCAGCAGTGTCTCATAGAGCTCGCGGCCGTGCATGGCGGGCATGACCACATCGGTAAGCAGGAGCTGTATGCCGCCGGCGTAATGGCTCGAAATCTGCAGGGCCTCGTCGGCATGTTCAGCAACCAGCACGGTGTACCCGCTGTGCTTGAGCATCTGCTTCACAAGGTCACGCACCACCTCGTCGTCCTCCACCACCAGGATCGTCTCGGTGCCGCGGCGTCTATTCTCCTCAGCAAACGGCTGATCAGCCGATCGGAGCGCCTCATCCACGCACGGCAGCAGGATCGTGAAGCGCGTCCCCCGCCCGGGCGCGCTCTCGACCGCTATGGACCCGCCGTGCTGCTTCACGATCCCATAGACCGTCGAGAGCCCCAGTCCCGTACCCCGTCCGCTCTCCTTGGTGGTGAAGAACGGTTCAAAGATATGCGCAATCGTATCGGCGTCCATGCCGCTGCCGCTGTCGCTGAAAATGAGCCTCACATACGTCCCTGCCGCCGGAGTGTCCGGCGCCGAATCGTCGCTGATTTCCATCTCGGAGGTGGATATGGTGATGCATCCGGATTCAGGTATGGCGTCCTGGGCATTGACCGCCAGGTTCATGATGACCTGTTCGAGCTGGGAAAGATCGGCCTTGACCGCCTTGAGCCCGTCGCCGAGTTCGATCTTGAGCTCGATATTTTCCCGGATGGTCCGCCTGAGCATCTTCTGGAAATCGATGATCACCTTGTTGAGATCGAGCACCTTCATCTCCAGCGGCTGTTTGCGGCTGAACGCCAGGAGCTGCCGGGTAAGGTCCTTGGCCTTGAGCGCCGCCTGCTGGATGCTTTTGATCTCGCGGTACAGGGGGTGGTTCTGAGCCAGATTGGCCAGGATTATGTCGCTGTAGCCGATAATGGGCAGGAGCATGTTGTTGAAGTCATGCGCCACGCCGCCAGCCAGCCGGCCGATGGATTCCATCTTCTGGGCCTGGAGCAGTTGGGTCTGGAGCAGTTCCCTTTCATCCTCGGCCTGCTTGCGTGCCGTGATGTCGTCGGTGGTGCAGATCATCCCGTTGAAGCGCCCATCCTTGACCAGGGGGATCAGCCAGCCCGACTGGTAGGTCTGCCGGCGGGAATAGGTCAACAGGGGCACTGATTCGAAGGCCACCGGTTCCAGGGTCGTCTGGGCCTTGGTCAGAAGCGGCAGGAAGGCCTGCATGGTCTCGGGCTGCAGATGCTCGATAATATTCACCCCCAGCAGGTCCTGCTCGGTCGTATCCAGAATGACGGCCATGCCGCGGTTGGCATAGGTAATGACATAGTCCCGGTCGCTCACCCAAACCCCGTTCACGATACCGTTCAGGATGTTCATATAAAAGTCGTTCAGACGAAGGACTTCGTCCTCGGTCTGCTTGCGGACGGTGATGTCGCGGATGGCTTCGATGGCCCCGAGCGGATTCCCCCGCGCATCACGCAAGGCCCTTGCCATGCCCCACAGATGCACCGGCCGCCCCCTGAGCACGGGGATGCTCGTTTCCGCTATTAAGATATCGCCGCTCCAGGTAACGGTCTGGTAGGCCTTTTCCAGGGTGTCACTCGGTTTGAGGACCAGATCGACCAGTATGGGCCGGCGCTCGCCGTAGAACGGCAGGGCATACTCGTAATCGCCGCGTCCCAGGATCTCGGCGGCCGGAACGCCGGTCATCTCCTCCATGGCGCGGTTCCAGGCGATCACCCTGCCCTGGGTGTCGATGACCATGGTGGCATCGGGAAGAAAGGTGATGATGTCGCTCAAGAGCCGCTCGCTTTCCTTCAGCAGACCCTCGGTTTCTGCCAGCAAACGGCTGGTCTCGATGTCTTCCAGCGAACGTTGAACGGCCACCGGCAATCGCTCGAGCAGCGAGATGTCTTTCGTCAAATAATCGCGGGCGCCGGCCTTCATCATCTCCACGGCGATGCGCTCGTCGCCATGACCCGTCATAACGATAAAGGGTGCCGCGCCCAGGGATCCCTGCATGGCGTGAACAAAGGCATCGCCTTTCATGTCCGGCAGGGAGTAATCGAGCAGGACCAGATCGGCATGGTTGGCGCCCAGCCACGCCAGGGCCTGGTCCCCGTTCAGGGCGATCTCGCAGATGGCGCCGTGCGCGCGCAGCGCGTCCGCGATCAGTTCCGCGAGGCCCTGATCGTCCTCGACGATCAGTATGGTATGTGCGCGGTGCCTTTGTTTCACTGCCATCCCCGCCGCCAGTCCTTCCGCTCGGATGGGCTCGGCTCCGATGAAAATGAGCCATTTACAGCGGAAAAAGACTTTTTCGCCTTTGCCCTTACTGAAAATCATCGGATTTCTTGCCACAGATTATTAATGCAAGCATAGGCGAGCCGGTAGTGCGTCGTCGGTAGGCGCCGGATGTTCGGCATGGAAGGCAAGGTTGTAAAGAAATGTGGTAGCGGGGGGAGGATTTGAACCTCCGACCTTTGGGTTATGAGCCCAACGAGCTACCGGACTGCTCCACCCCGCGTCAACCACACCCTATCTATAATCAATGCATGCCATTGTCAAGGCCTGAAGCATCTGAAACGGGGTGAATGTTCACTAGTGTTTTTTTATTTCCATTGTGGTAATATTCCAGATCGAAATCACACTGCTAAAAAAGGAGACCATTATGACAAGTTTTAAACGACTGCTTTTCCTGGCCGGCGCGGCAGGATTATCCAACGTGGCCCTGACCGTCATCAACATCCTCCAGGCCGGTCCGCGCACGCCCGACGGCCGGAGCATGGCGCAGATCCTGGGAGTCGACCCGCAGAAGGCCACTCTGGCCGATGTGGAAAAGCTCGGCCGAGCCGACACCATGCAGCTCTTCTATGCGGCCCCGGCCCCCGACTTTTCAGCCATGAAGGGCGAATACCGCGCACAGGTGCTGAAGGGCGGCGTCCTAGGCTCCGCCAGCATCCTCTTCACCCATCATGTCTTTCCAACCGGGCGCATCACGCCGGATACCCATTGGGAGGGCAAGGCCTTCATGCCGGTCGACAAGGCCAGCGGCCATGGTTACAACATCTTTACCACCGGCCCGTCGCGCAGCATCTTCCGGGCCAGGAAATTCAAGACCAGCCTCGCGCCTACCATTATCGGCAAGGACGGCCGCAACGCCCTGCATCTGGACTACTGTCACTACAACAGCGGCGTGATCCACTCCATGCATGACGAGGTGCGACAGATCAACGCCGAGCTCTTCATCTGCGCCGGCTGCATGGCCCTGGGCGGCGGCCCCGTCAACCCGGCGCCCTTTGTCCTGCTCGGTCCTCCCACCGAGTGGGTCGGCCTGAAGGAATAGGACTGCACACCATCCCCTGCCCCTTTTGGGCCTGTCCTGGGGGCGGGGGTCCTTTGCCATCGCGCCCCGGAAAGCCGGTTTGAAACGATCGCGTCGTGAAGGCGATGAAAGATTCCGGACGTTCGGCATGGCCTTGCTCGCACTTGTCCTTTTACCATGCCTGTGCTAGGGGAAGATGGATCAAGCGTGGGAGGTCAGATCCGTGAACTACCGGTTTCACAAGCATGACTACATCATCTTCCTTTTAAGCTACGTCTTCTTCTATATCTACATCGAAAAGGCGCAAGGGGTCTTCATCGACATCCCCGTCGACGCCCCGGCCTGGCTGTTTCTCCTCATTGCCGTCGTCCTGAACCTCTGGGCCATACCGCTGCCCGGCATCCATCCGCGCACGCCGCCTGCCATCGAGGCAAAACCGTCCGAGCTTGAGCAGATCCCGGCCGAAGAGACCAAGCGGCTCCCCGAGGAAAAGGCCAAGCCGGCTGTTGCCGTGCCTTCGTCCAAGGAACGCCTGGCCAAGGGTCTTTCCAAAACGCATAAAGGCTTCATCGACCGGATCGCGGATGTATTCAGGCGTCATGCCGCCATCGACGCCAATGTGCTCTCCGAGCTGGAAGAGACCCTTGTGGGGACCGACATCGGCATCCGTACCGCCTACAAGATCTTCGAAGACATCCGGAAGGAGTCGACGGCCATTGACAGCGCCGACAAGGCCATGACCCTGATCCGCACCGAGATCGAACGTATCCTGAAAAGTCGCGAACAGCCCTTGAGCATCCCTGAGGCCGTCAAACCCTTTGTGATCATGGTCACGGGCGTAAACGGCTCCGGCAAGACCACGACCATCGCCAAGATCGCCCGCCACTTCAAGAACGCGGGCAAGAGCGTGATCATCGCCTCGGGCGACACCTTCCGCGCCGCGGCCATCGAGCAGCTCGAACACTGGGCAAACCTGGTCGAGGCGGACTTCGTCAAGTCGCAGGAAGGGGCCGACCCTTCGGCCGTGGCCTTCGACGGCCTCGAAGCGGCCTTGTCCCGCGGCCACGATGTCCTCATCATCGATACCGCCGGAAGGCTGCACACGCGCGAGAACCTCATGGAGGAGCTGAAAAAGACCAGCCGCGTGCTCGACAAGAAGCTCCCCGGCGCGCCGCATGAGATCCTGCTCGTCCTCGACGCCACCATCGGACAGAACGCCATCGAACAGACCAGGCAGTTCAACAGTTCCCTGGGGATTACCGGTCTGGTGCTCACCAAGCTGGACGGATCGGCCAAGGGAGGGGTGATCGTCGGCATCGCCAATGAATTCGAGATCCCGATCCGCTATATCGGTATCGGCGAGGGCATGGACGACCTCCAGACCTTTGCCGCCGGCGATTTCGTCAGTGCCCTCTTCGCAGAAAACGAGGCGTGATCGTCACCGGAGGGTATATGCTGAAGATAGCGCGTCAACGTCTGAACACCATCCTCGATGCCATGCGGGGCAAAACGATCGCGGTGATCGGCGATCTGATGCTGGACGAGTACATCTGGGGCGTGGTGGACCGCATATCGCCCGAGGCCCCGGTGCCGGTCGTGGATATCAAGGAAGAGACCTTCCGCCTGGGCGGGGCGGGCAATGTCGCCAAGAACCTCACCAGTCTCGGGGCGCGTGTGCATATATGCTCCATCGTCGGCCAAGACCGTCCGCGCGATATCATCATGGACATGCTCAGTGAGCAGGACATCGCCACGGCGGGCGTACTGACCGACCCGGCGCGGCGCACGATCGTGAAGACGCGCGTCATCGCCCAGACCCAGCAGGTGGTGCGCATCGACAAGGAAAACCGCGACCTGATCGGTGACGAGGTCCGCGCCGCCTTGATGGCATCGCTCAAGCAGGTCATGGCCGGCGCCCAGGCCGTGATCATCTCGGACTATGGGAAGGGCGTGGTAAGCAGGGAGCTCATCGATTCCATCGTTGAGCAGGCGGCGGCCTATGGTATCCTGGTCAGCGTAGACCCCAAAGAGCGCAACTTCCCCCACTACAAAGGGGTCGGGCTCATTACCCCGAACACCAAGGAACTGAGCATCGGTGCCGGCATGCCCATCCAGAATGAAGACGATATCCGGCGGGCTGCCTCGCGCATCTTCGACATGCTCGGTTGCGGCATGGTCCTGGTGACGCGGGGGGCGAGCGGCATGAGCCTCTTCCAGGACCGCGCCACCCACACCCACATACCGACGGCAGCCCGGCAGGTCTTCGATGTGACCGGCGCGGGAGACACGGTGATTGCCTGCTTTACCCTGGCGCTCGCGGCCGGGGCAACCCCGATCGAGTCGGCCATAATCGCCAACTGCGCCGCCGGCATCGTGGTGGGAGAGATCGGCGCGGCCAGCGTTGCCTGGGAAGACCTGCGGACCAGGTGTCTGGAGGAGATCGCTCTATAAACGCTGGTGGGCCTTATCCGGCATGGCGACCACGGCATGAGGGGATCATTCGATGGGTACGGTACGCATTCCACGCGAGGTCATGCTCTTTTGCAGCATCATCTACCGCGATAACCGCGCGCGCCCCCTGTCCATGCTGAAGGAGGCCTTCGGGACGCCCTGTTTCGAGAGCCCCGGCCTGGCCTTCGATTATACCTCCTACTACGAAAAGGAGATGGGGGCCCCGCTTCACCGCATCATCGTGGCCTTTGAGAGGCTCGTGGCGCGCGACGCCCTGCCGGAGATCAAGCTGATGACCAATGCCATGGAAGAGGCCTGCCGTGAGGGCGGCAAACGCACCGTGAACCTCGACCCCGGCTACCTTTCGATGGAAAACGTCTGTCTGGCCACCACCAAGCCATACAGTCATCGCATCTACCTTACCCGGGGCATCTGGGCCGAGGTGACGCTTTTCTATAAGGACGGCTCCTACCAGGCCAATCCCTGGACCTATCCCGATTATGCCTCGGACGGGCTGAAGCAGCAATTCAACACCATACGTTCAATCTACAGGAGGAGGATCGCATGCCCAGCAGCATGACCGGTTTCGGACAGGCCGACGCCGATGGATACCATGTCGAGATCCGCGGGCTCAACCACCGCTACAAGGAGATCAGGGTCAAGGTCCCGCGCGATGCCGCGCACGCCGAAATGCATGTCCGTGGCGCCATCAATGATGTTATCCAGCGGGGCAAGGTCGAGATCACCATCACCGTTGACGCCGGCGCACAGGAGACGCCGCCCCTGAACATCAATTGGGACCTGGCCGAGGCCTGGTATGAAAACCTCCGGCGCATGGCCAAGCGCTTCGGCGGCGAGGTGAGCTTCCGCGACCTCATGCTTTTGCCCGGCGTGGCCGGAGAAAGGGAGTCTGTATCCGACGACCGCTGGCCGCTGATCAAGGCCCCCCTGGAGACCGCCATCAGTCACTTCCTCGCCTCGCGGCAGGAGGAAGGCGCGCGTCTCCGGCAGGACATGCTCATGCGGGTGGATGCCATCCGCGCGATGTGCACCGAGGTCGAAGCCATGGCCGCCGATATGCCCAAGGCCTACCAGGAGCGCCTCAAGGCCAACCTCGAGGGCCTCATGCCGGAGGCATCATCCGCCTGGGACGAGGTGCGCCTGGCGCAGGAAGTGGCCATCATGGCGGAGCGCTGCGACATAACCGAGGAGATCGTGCGCCTCAAGAGCCATCTGCAGGCCTTCACCGAGGTACTCGATGCTCAAGGCGCCATTGGAAGACGCCTCGATTTTATGTTACAGGAGATCAACAGGGAGTGGAACACCATCGGCTCAAAGTCTCAGGTTCTGGCCATCAGCCATCTGGTCATCGATGCCAAGACCGAACTGGAAAAGATCAGGGAACAGGTACAGAACATTGAATAATATCGGAGGAGAATGCCATGGCCAAGAATGACAACAAGATGCTCAATATCGGCTTCAATAACGGGGTGGTGACATCGCGCATCATCGCGATCGTCAACCCATCATCCTCGCCCATGAAGCGCCTGCGGGAAGAGGCGCGCGAAAAGGGGACGCTGATCGACGCCACCCAGGGCCGCAAGACCCGTTCCATCATCGTCACCGACAGCAACCACGTCATCTTGAGCGCCATCCAGGCCGAGACGATCTCGAACCGCCTGTGCGATGGCGCTGGGATGAAAGACAGCGACAAGGACGCCAAGGAGCAGGCTTGAGGTTCTTCCTTTCAGGGCCATCCGGCGTCGGCAAGTCCACCATCATCCGGGCGATCCTCGCCGCTCATGCGGACATCCGCCTCTCGATATCGTACACCACCCGAACCCCCCGTCCGGGCGAACAGGACGGCCGCGAATATTTCTTCATTTCCCGGGAGGTCTTTGAAGAACGGGTGGCATCGAAATGCTTCCTGGAATGGGCCTCGGTCCACGACCACCTGTACGGCACGTCTCTTGACTGGGTGGTGTCCATGGAGAAGCTGGGCTACCATATCCTGTTCGACATCGATGTGCAGGGGGTACGGCAGGCCCAGGCCCAGAACTCGCCGGGGGCCTACATCATGCTCCTGCCCCCCGATATCGCGACCCTTGAACGGCGGCTTAAAGGTCGGGGCACCGAGGACAGTCTGTCCCTGGCCACGCGCCTGGAAAACGCCAAGAAGGAGATGCGCGCCTGGACGCTCTATGATTATCTGGTGGTCAACGACCGGCTCGAGACGGCCATTGCGGACGTCGAGAGCATCATATCCGCCGAGCGCTTGCGCCGCCGGGCGGTAGAAGGGAGACTCACGTGGCTTTCAGAGATCGGATAATCTTCGCCCTGGACGTTTCCAATCTCACGGCTGCAACCGTCTGGGTTCATAAGCTGGGCGGCCTGGTGGGATACTTCAAGGTGGGTCTGGAGCTGTTCACGGCCACCGGACCGGAAGTGGTGTCGCGCCTGCGCAATGCCGA
>JAKQBR010000308.1 GCA_029574005.1 Deltaproteobacteria bacterium
CCGCAGCACTGTATATGCTCCGCCCACCTCCGCCTCCTATCCTCAACCCCTTCTCGTCTCTCTCCCATGGCAGTCTCCTTTCAAGATCCACCATGGCAAATCCTGACCACTCTGATTAGATGCGGTTTATTGGGCGCTTACCATTTCTTGAGTACCACGTCACATGCAACCATGAAGTTTTCAAAATCATAGGATAACCCAACGGTATGCATCGTGGGGGTGTAGCTGGTATAGATCTGGCCGGTGAGCGGTATATTGAGTTGTTTCGCTAAATTGACATTGGCCACGATGGTCAGCGGCTCGACGTCGACCTGGTTGTGATAGCGGAATGAATAGGCCAGCTTCAGCTTCTGCTCGAAGGGCGTTACGAGCAGACCGAAGGTCGGGGCATAATTGCCCGTCACGGTCAAGCCACCCTGCAGCGGTATGGCCTTGTTGCTGGGATCGAGCGTGGTATTGAGCGCGTTCAAGGAACCCTCGCCCCCCACACCGATCGAAACGCCGCCGCCTGCATACACGAGCTTTTCCAGGACCTCAACCCCAAGTCCGAGATTGATGATCAGGTGATTGACGTAATCGCCATAGGATATGAAGTGCGGCTGGTCGGGTGGGAAACAGCGGATCCGCCAGAGATTATTAAAGTTCTCCGTCAAGGCCAACAGGACCCCGAGGGTCATGTTGGGCAGCTTCACGTATTTGTCGGTTATGCCGTTCAGGTTGGCGGAAAGGCCGATCACCGGAGACCAAAAGTTAAGTCCGTCACCGCCGGCTCCGTCGGTCGGGTCAGAGCGCTCCCTCCCTTCAGGATCATAGACGATCAGATCGCCGCCGGTCACCAGGTTTTTCACCTCGATATTCGGCTTGACATAGAGAAACTCCACGCTCATCTGATTGCCTCTGAGCTGGCCAAGGCCGGCGGGGTTATAGTAGGTTGCCGCATAGTCATCCGCCACCGCCGCGAAGGCCCCACCCATGGCCGTGGCGCGGGCGCCGACGCCGAAGGCATCGGTCCAGGCATGGGCGGGCAGGGCATAACCAATCGCCATAAGGACAACGAATACAAAAATAACGCTGAATCTTCTCATGTTAATGAACCCCCTCAGAAGTTTGTTGAGAGTGCGGGGCTGAGATCGTCAGCCCCGCACTCACGTGTTGTTGCTAACCCCAGCAGTTGACGACAACCTTCAAGGCATCGAAAATCCCATCGAAGAGCCTCGTTCCAGGCTGGAACTCCTGGTTGTGGAAGAATGTGCTCATATCGTTCATGACCCCGCCGAACTCGATGGCCTGGCCGTTATGATCCAGGTGGATGGTCTTGAAGACCATGAGCATGACCGGATCCTGGCCGTTATACGACAGGCACATGGACCGGATGAATTCCCACGAGAGCATGTCATCCAGGTCATCTCCGAAGATCTTCTCCAGCCAATGCAGGTCCAGAGGATTATACGTCTCGTCCGCGTCTATGAGCCGCCACAGCACATCGCCGTTATCGCCGGTCAGGTCGAACAGGAAGTTCGTCAGGGGCGCGGTGTCGTAGATGCCCGTATCGCCCATCACGTGATTCACGACATCCATCACCGGCGTGTTGTCGTCATACTTAAGCGCGCCGGCGCTCGGGTTATAGGTTGCATCGTAGATGCCCATCACCTTATAGCCCAGGGCCTTGAGGTTGAAGATCAGCGGGTTCTCCTTGCCGTTCACGTCATCCACGAGGTAGTCAATGAACGGCTGGAGCTTGCTGTCGGCGCTCACATAGTCGTAGTCCACGGTGCTGGCATCGATGATCTCATCCAGTCCGGGCACGGCCGCGGCCAGGTCTGAGGTAATCAGCTCGGCCTTGTCGCAGACCGTCGCCGCCAGATCCGCTGCCGCCGCGCTCACCTCGGTGTGGACATCGGCCTGGTTCAAGGTGTTGTTCACCAGGTTCCATACCGCGGTGCGATTGCCTTTGAGGCCTGCGCCGAGTTTGGGCAGCACGCCGGTCTGAACCAGGGCGGCCACATCGTCGCTGTAGAAGATATCTTTCTGCTTGTCGGTCTGATCCGTCGCGGTCATAATCACATCCCCCAGCGTGGCGCAGACCTGTGCCAACGGTTCATGGTTGGCGCTGATGAAGGTATACAGATTATCGATGAACCCATCATCCTCGAACAGATCGTCTATGAGCTCCTGGTTGGTCTTGTCGTCAGGATTGAAATCATGCGAGGTCAGAAGGTCGCACAGGTGCCTGAGCAGGTTGCTGTCCTCATACGGGGTTGTATTGAGCTTGTAGAGCACGCGCACCAGCAGGTCCAGTGCCGGATCCGCGATATCGGCATCATGATTGTAGCGCTCGCCCGAGGCGCCCCGCATGAGGTAATAGATCAACCCGTAGCCATACGGGCCCTCTATGGTCTCGAAGGCCGTACCGGTGTTGGCCTGGCGCAGGGTGCCCTTGTTCAGCCATATGGACATGGGCATGTAGGAGCTCAATTCAACCTCGTTCATGGCGCCGATGACATGGATAAGCTGCGAACCATAGTTTATATCGCCGTAATACTGGATCAGCGGACCGGCCAAGGACAGCATGCGGTGATAATGGCCGGAGGTGAATTTCTTGTTGTTGCTCCCGGTAAAGGTCACGAGAGAGTTCATGGACTCGGTCATGATGCCCATGACATAGTCGGTCAGGGCGAAATTGGTCACGAAGTTCAAGAGCCAACTCAGTCCAGGGGTTGGAAGACCCATATATCTTATATCCTCGTTGAACCACAACCAGTCCGTTCCCTGCAGCGGATCTGGATAGGGCCGGTATTCCGCGGCCGAATCGATTGTGTAGGAGCCATGGAAGGATTTCGGATAGGAGTAGCACGACTGGCCCCAGAGATTGACCACGAACTGCAGGATATCGCTGCGCGTGCTGATGACCGGGCCGCCCGCCTCGCCTTTCTCGCCATCCTCGATGTCGATCAGGGAGAGGATCGCCTCGGTCGGATCGCCGCTCAGGGTATCCGAGAGGATGCACATGACGTCGAAGATCAGCATGATGGTGCGCATCTCGCTGAATTTCACCGTGCCGGTTTCGGTGGGCTCAAAGTCCTGATTCATCTGGAACATGGCACGGTACAGCGCATAATCGATCTCGTTCAGGTCTGGGATTGTATTGGTATAGGGGTCGCGCATATTGTATATCCGGGAAAGCGCGCTCGTCGCCCCGTAGATATTGTCGGCCCCGTCCAGTCCGTCAATGGCGTTGAGCACCCTAAGCATGAAGGCGCTCAGTTTCCCGCGACCCTCAGGCTTGAGGACATCCCCCAGGCAGTAGAGCAGGCGCTCCATATCGCTCATCGAACGCGTATCCCAGGCATTGTGTCCGTCGGATGCCTTGTTTGTTTTCATGAGGTGCCCGAGCGCGTACATCATCTTGTCAAGATCCTCCTTGATCTTCGGGTCCTCATCATAGAGTTTGTGCAGCGCGCTGAAGGTATCGATATAGAGCGGCAGGTTGTCCATATCCTCCAGATCCATATCCGGCAGCATGTCTTTCACATCCCCTACGGTGACATCCAGTCCCCGCTGGTCGATCTTGGCATCCAGTGCGTCCCATGCGTCGCGGATGGCCTTGTAGTCCGCATTGTCTTCATCCAGGAAACCATGCGCCGCGTTCACCATGGCGCTGAAGTTCTGTCTGGTGAGCTTGCTGGTATCGAAGCCCAGATCATTGATGGTGATTCCGTTCACGGCGTCATCGACTATCTGCTTGTCGCAGGCCATGACATAGGCCATCATCGGGAATACATGGGCCGTGAGGATATCAGGACCGGCGGTTCTGACGGCACGCGTCATGATGTCGCCGACATTGTTTTCGACCATCATGTCAAGCATGGCCAGCCCCGGGCTGCCGGCGGCTTCCTCGGCCGCTGTTTTCGGCTTCGTGCTGTCCATCCAGTCAACAATATTATTGAGCACACGGACCAGATTGCTGTAGTCCTCTGCCGAGGCATCGCCCGCGCGCACGGCCGCGTTCATGTTGCTCATCATGTTGTCGACCATGTCGAACATATCCCGCGAACTCATTCCGCCCAAGACCTGATTGAGATACGCATATTGCGTATCCTCTCCCAACAGAGACTCGCTCGTCAGACTATCGAGGTCGGGCTCATCGCTCTTACTGGCACACCCTGACAGGCAGCAACTTATGGTGAAGATCGCCAGAAGCAGGTATCTCATTGCGGATTTCATCTTCAGCCTCCTAATCTCTGTTCATGTTAGTGGTCTATAATGTTATAAACCAATAGCAATAGATATGCCATATGATGGATGTTTAAAGGCCATGCGCATGTAAACTATTCCTTCTGGTAAGTTTTTGATTAATGAGGTCATAATTAACGTTTCGTCATTGCAATGAGCAATATAAGCAGGCCGTCATATTGAGATAATATGCTGCATCGCACCATTCAAGCGCTTCAGTGCAACTTTTTTCCATGGCGTGGGTATTATTTTTCATCCTCTCACAATACTTTGTAGTAAGTAAATACGACATTGTGTCATCCCCGGCATCGGTTCATCCCATATCCGGGATGAACCGATGCCTTTCTTGTATCATCCTTCAACCAACCCCTGACAACGCCCCCGAACGGGTTAATTGCCCGGCAGGCCGACAAAATCCAGATGCACCGGCAAGACGCAGACCGCATCGGTAGGGAGGCTGAGGAGGAAGTTTTCGAATTCCTTTTCCTGCTGGATGGTCAGGCCTTCACCAGATACCGGCTCCAATTTGGGCACGACGGCTACTCCGGCTAGAACGGCGTCACCCCAGCCGTCTAATCGCTCCCCCGTGGCGCTGTGCTTGAGCCCCTTCGAAGTCTCGGTCGTGACATTGGTCACCACGGCCACGCCTGGGAAGGGTATCTCGAAGACCACCGGGTTGAAGGTGGCGTCAAAGGCCAGGTCTATCTGTCCGGTTTCCAGATCGACCGATCCCCCCAGTGAATGGGTCTCGATCTCGATGCGCACAAAGCCCAGCCCCGGAACCTCGCTCAGGAAGCGTATCCAGCCGGGTATGAGATCGAGATTCGGGACATTGAACTCGCTGAATTCCACCAGGGCCTTCTTGCCGTCATCGCTCAGCGTGTACGTACCAATGCCGTAGGACCCAAAGCCGTCGTAGCCGAAGGTCGGGAAGGTGGATATGGAAAGTTCGGCATCTTTACCGACCTTCATGAACACGCCCATCTCGCCGGTCGCCGGGGTCGGGGAGCCGGGGAATCGCCCCTCTGGAAAATCCAGGTGTGCTTCCATCTCGGTCACCGCGTCGGTCGGCAGGGATAGAAGCGCGTTGACGAACTCGGCATCCAACGGTTTTTCAGCACTGACGGCCTTGGGTATCTGTGCCACGCCGGCCAAGCGCAGATCGCCGCGGGCATTGAGCACGCGGCCGGCATACTCTTTTTCCGGGGCGATCTTGGTCCTGGACACACCGGTGTAAAGATCGGTGACCACGGACATTTCTGGATATTCATAGCCGAACACGCTGGGTACAAAACGCGCGTCAAAGGAAAGCCTGACCTCGCCTGTCTTGAAGTCGACATACCCGATGAGGTCCTTGGACTTGATATCCACCTGGACCGGGATATCAGGCAGGACAGATACCATATGCAGGGGCGGCACCGATTCCGGGGTGATATTCTCTTCCGGGAAGAACAATTCGGCCTTGCCGTCGCCGATATAGGTCATGGTCCCTTTTACGCCAGGGCCACGATCATTGTAAGGAAAGGACAAGGGGATAAAACCGATGGGCTTCTCAAAATCCTTCCAGATGGTAAGGGTGCTGTCCCGGGTTCCCCAGGCATCGCCATCATGGAAGATGTTGTAGCCGATGGTCAGCCTGACCGGCTTGGTCTGTCCGATGAGATCCCGGTCCTCCAGCGCGGCCTGTTGTTTGTCCTTCCCGGATAAAGCCGTATCGGCGTCGTCGGAACCCGACCCGTTGCAGCCCGCTGCAACCATCAGCGCCATCGCGGCGATGATCAAAGCCAAAGAAAACGACAACCGCACCTCGGCGTCCTTCATAGCTCTCATGATGTCAATCCTCCTCATTCGTATTCATCCGGGGATGCACGGCATCCCCAAGAGCAAAAAACGGGACACGGTAGCGTGTCCCGTTTTTTTGTTCTATGTCAGGTACCGGAAAGGAATATAGGGCACCTGTTTGATCAGCAGCATGAAATAGCGGCGCCGTCTGGGCATCCGGATGATCTCAAAGGCCCAGTATCCCAGCAGACCCAATAACAGGTATTTTTTAATGTTCATGGCATATCTCCTTCCTTAAAGGTGATCCTGCTTGATCAGATCGCTCGTGATCAGGGCCGAAGACATGACGGTTGGGATACCACCGGACATGTGCGTGGAAGCCCCCACCAGGTAGAGATTCTTGATGGCCCATGAGCGCGAGCGCGGCCGCAAGGGCCCCAGTGTGGTCATATCAAAGTCCAGTCCATAAATGCATCCGCGCGGAGCCAGGAGCCGGCGTTCGAAATCGAGCGGCGTGGACACCTTGGCATAGACGATATGCTTCTTGATGCCGGGCGAGAATACGCGGTCAAAGAAATCAATGCCCTCGTCCAGATAGCGATTGCGCATATTGTCCCAGTTGGTCCCGATCGGCGCATAGGGCACCGGCGCATTGTAGACGAAGTTTACGATATGGTGCCCCTTGTGAGACGACAGCTCCGGGTCTGCGTCCGTTGGCCAGCAGGCCAGCGACAGGCCGTTGCCGCGCGGCATGCAGTCGGCTTTATAATCGTACCACACCTTGTTCACGCTCGCCAGATCGGCCGCCAGCATGGTGTGGTGGGCGTTCAGGGCCGGTTCGGTATCCATGGCAAGGTAGATCATGGGGCAGCCCATGGACGGTGTATAGGAGTTTATGCCGACATTGATGTGCCAGGGCAGGTTGTCGCGACCCACGAGGTTCTTGTAGGTCGTGAGCGCGCTGATATTGGAAAGCACGATGGGTGCCGTGATCTCCGTGCCGTCGGCCAGGCGCACGCCTTTGGCCTCTTTGTTTTTGCTCAAGAGGATGCGATCCACCAGGGTATTGGTCCTGATCTCGGTGCCGAATTCCTTGGCCACGGCCGCCAGGCCGTTGGGGATGGCGATCATGCCGCCCCTGGGATAGTAGATGCCGTAGTGCTCGGTCAAGGCAATGAGCCCCAGGAAGCCGGGGCAGAGCTCGGGGGCGGCGCCGACGAAGTAGCTCTGGAACGCCATGGAGCCGAGCACGATCGGGTCCTTGAAGCTTTTGCTGATGACGGATTCATGCGTGGAGGCCATGAGCGGCAGCATGGAGGAGGTGCCGGGATTCTTGAGGACCATCTTTATGCAATCGGTCAGGGTCTGCATGGAGGAGCCCAGGACCGCCATCAGATTCTTGTCGATCATCTTTTTGCCGTCGGCGGCGAATTTCCGGAAGGTCTCGCCGTCTTGCGCGTTGATGCTGGAGATGACCTTGCAGGTCTCTTCCCAGTCCACCGGGTAGGCGAACTTCTGGCCCTTCTCGTTGACGAAGGCATAGATCGGATCGCAGGGGATCAGATCCATATAGTCCTCCACCTTGCGCCCGCAGCGTTTGAAGACCTCATACATGGGGTCCACGAGCTCCACGATGGAGGCGCCGACATCGAGTTTATACCCTTCGTCTTCATAGGTCGAGCAGCAACCGCCGATGATACTGGACTGTTCCAGGACCAACACCTTGAGCCCCTGTTTGGCAAGCATGGCTGACGTGGCAAGTCCACCGATACCGGCCCCGATAACGATCATATCGTAGTCGTATTGATTGGTTCCGAATTTAACCTTGGGATTTCTGCCCATACAATTCTCCTTGCTTCATGTCTCCATGCCTTAAGCATGGGGGAGTCCCCGCTCCTCACCGCAAGAGGGGGACGGTGAGGCGACGGGGCATGGGGCCCGTTTCCGGCTCATGCCGGAAGGCAGGCCCCGGGGTACATTGGTTCTGCCTTAGAGCTTATAATCCTGCTGAATCATATCGCCGACACAGACACCCGAGGCCGTGGTGGGTGGCACGCCGCCGCCCAGATGCGTGGAGGCGCCGCAGAGATACAAACCCTTGTAGAGAGGCGATCGCATGCGCGGCCTGAACATGGCAGTCTTGGTGAGGTCGTTCATGAGGCCGTAGACCGCGCCCTGCGGATGCAGGAAGCGGCGCTCAAAGGTCTTGGGGTCGATCAGGCGCTTGACCGTGATATGCTTGCGCAGATCCAGATGGAACTTCTTCTCCATGGTGTCCAAGGTGGCTTCGAGATAGCGCTCTTTGTACTCTTCGTCGTCCCAGTCGCCGTCCGCCAGATGATAGGGTGCGAAGGTGACCAGATTGAGCGAATGGTGGCCCTTGGGCGCCATGGACGGATCGGCGTGCGACGGCCAGGAGATGAGCATGAAGCCGCCCAGCGGGAGCTTGTTGTTTTCGTAGTCGCGGAACCAGATGTTGTTCATCTCTTCCAGCGTTGTGTAGCAGAAGGTGTGGTGGCACGTGAGGTCCGGCTTGGCATCCAGACCCAGGCATACCATGGGGGCCGGTATGGAGTAGGGGTAGCTCTTGATCGCGATATTGGCCCAGATAGGCAGCTTGGCCTCGCCGATCATCTGCTCGTACACAACGCGGGCATTGACGTCCGAGACCACGATCTTGGAGCGAACCTCGGTGCCGTCGGCAAGCTTCACGCCGATGACCTTCTTGCCCTCGGTCAGGATCTTGTCGACTTTGGTCTTGAGCTGGAGCGTACCGCCGTCTTCCTTGAAGGCCTTGAGCATGCCGTTGGGGATCCCGATCATGCCGCCCTTGGGGTAAAAGATTCCCATGTGCTCGGAATAGGCCAGGTAGGCCACATATCCTGGGCACAGGGCCGGCGGCAGACCGAGGAAGTAGGACTGCAGGCTCATGGAGGCCCGCACCTTCTCGTTCTCGAAAGAGCTGGTGAGCACCTGCTCGAAGTTCTTGACCATGACCGGGGCCACCTTGGCCATCTTCGGATTCTCCAGGAAGATCTTGGTGGCGGCCGTGAAGGTCATCATGGGCTTGGTCATGACCTTGCCGAAGGCCTCTTCGATCGCCTCTGCGCCAACCTTGCAGAAGGCATCCCAGTTCCTCCCGTCGGCCGGATTGAACTTCTCGATCACCTTGCGGGTCTCTTCAGGAGAAACCGGGTAGGAGAACTTCTGCCCGTCTTCGGTCAGGAAGCCGTAAATGGGATCGATGGGCTGGAAGGGGATATAATCCAGCGTCTTGCGGCCAATCTTCATGAAGAGCTCATCCATGACGAAATTGAGCTCCACGATGCTGGCGCCGGTATCAAAGGTATACCCATTCTCGGTATAGGAACTGCAGCAGCCGCCGACATTGCCGGAGTTCTCGAATACGACGGTCTTGAGCCCGCGATGCTGGCAGAGCGCGGCGGCGCTCAAGCCACCCAGCCCTGCACCAATGACTATCACATCATAATCTGTCATCTCACGATCCTCTTTTACGCCCTAGATGAAGTATCTGAACGGCAGATAAGGCACATTCTTGGCAAGATGGATGAGATAGCGCTTCGTGCTGAGCGAAAGCGTGAACCACTTTCCTACCGCGCCAACGGCCAGCAGGAGCCATGCAAGTTTGACCAGTTTTGACATCTCTTACCTCCTCTTTATCGGGAATAATCTCTTATGGTTATGCGCGAGCTTCCAGGATCTTGTCCGCGGTCACGACGCCGGAGGCCACCGATGTCGGCACGCCGCCGCCGAAGTGCGTTGAAGCACCGGCCAGGAACAGGTTCTTGATGACCCGCGACTTGTTGCTCATGCGGAACATGGCCAGCGAGGTGATATCCGAGAACAGGCCATAGATGCCGCCTTCCGTATGCAGCAGCCGGCGCTCGAAATCGAGCGGGGTGGAGACATCCATCATCGTGACATGTTTGCGGGCATCCGGCAGGACGTACTTCTCGAGCTCCTTGAGGCCCTGCTCTTTGTACCAATCCTTGCAGCGATCCCAGTTCTCGCCGATCGGGGCGTAGGGGGCCGGGGCGTTGCAGATCCAGTTCAGCACGTGGTGACCTTCCGGTGCCAGGGTCGGATCGGCTTCGGTGGGCCAGCAGATGAGGCTCATGGCGTTCTGCGGGATGAGCCCCTTCATATAGTAGTCATCCCAGACGGAATTCATCTTCTCCAACGGTCCGGTTACGATGGTGTGGTGGGCATTCAGGTTGGGCTTGGCATCCAAGCCGACATAGATCATGGGGCACGGCATGGACTTCTGATAGCTTGAAACCGCTATATTAGCCCAACGCGGCAGGATCTCCGGACCGATGAGCTTGAGGTAGGTGACCTTGCCATTGATATTGGAAACGACGATATCGGCCGTGATCTCGGTACCGTCTGAAAGCACGACACCCTTGGCGGTCTTATCCTTGACGATAATCTTATCGACCTTCTTGTTGAGCTCGACCTTGAGGCCGTATTCCTGCCCGGCGCGCATGATGGCTGAAGGGATACTGATCATGCCGCCCTTGGGATAATAGATGCCAAGGTGCTCGGAAAGAGCGATCATGCCGAAGATACCGGACCCCAGGTAAGGCGGACAACCGGCAAAGAACGACTGGAAGGAAACCGAGGCCAGCATGTCCTTGTTCGTGAAGGCCTTTCTCACGCACATCTCATGGTTCTGGACAAAGTACGGCAGGATCTTGTAGAGCTTGGGATATTTCGCAACGATTTTCATGGCGGCGCCGAAGGTATTCATATCGGCGCAGAGCATGGCCTCCATGGCATAGTGCAGGAGCCACATCCCAAACTCTTCAAATTTGACCCAGCTATCATAGTCCTCGGGGGCCATCTTCTTGATGACCTCGCGGGTCCCCTCCAGGCTCGTCGGCATGGTGAAGCGCTTGCCTTCCGGGGTAATGAACGAATAGATCGGATCACAGGGGACGAGATCAAGGTAATCCTTGATATTCTTGCCCATGCGTTCGAAAACGACTTCAAGCGGGCGCACCAGTTCGACGATAGAGGCACCCACATCAAATTTATAGCCCTGGTTCTCGAAGGTCGAGCAGCATCCGCCGATGACATTGTTCTGCTCAAGGACCAAAACCTTCATGCCCTTCTTGGAAAGCAGCGAACCCGTCGTAAGCCCGCCCAACCCGGCACCTATGATTATCGCATCATAATCAGCCATAGCCTTCTCCTTATAAGACTTTCTGCATGCACATGATATACGATCACTGCATTTGAACACTGTATGACCGAATAATGACGCTATGTCAAGTTTTTTATTTATTATTGCGGGGCGCTGCCTGCCTCGGGTCGGAGACAGAAACCGGGAGGTATGGCTTTCATCATATTGTTTTTATTGTTCATTGAATATATCTTCGATGTCATCAATATCTGACATGATGTTTATTTTACTTGACACACCGGCGAGCGCCTAGAGCAGTTTCGCTATTTGGGCCTGCAGCCAGTTGCCGATGCTCTTTTTATAACCCGGCATATAGGTGTCCATGAAGTGCTGGATGCGCATATTCTCATTCCCGACATCCACCATGAGCTGCCCGTAATTTTCCGGCACGTCCCGCCGATCCGCGCGCAAAACCATATGCAAGGCACCGGCCTTACACTTCGAGGCGCATATCCCGCAGCCGATGCAGCGCCAGGGCTCGTGGATCAGTTTTTTGTCGTATATATGCAGCGCTCCGGCCGGACACACCTTGGCGCAAGCACCGCAGGACGTACAGAGGCCGGCATCGAAGCGCACGACATAACGGCTGTTGACAAACATGGCCGGGGTGTTGAACCTCGTCATGGTGGCGAGTGATACGCAGCAGCAGGCGCAGCAGTTGCAGCAGATAGCCGGATTCTCGATATTGTCCGTAAAGTGAACCAGACCGGACTCTTCGGCGCGATCGACCGCCTCCAATATTTCCTGTTTGCTGACCATGCGGCCGAAGCCCACCTTCTCCACGTAACGGGCCGCCGCGCCGAACTGCATGCACACGTCCATGGGATGCGAACAGCGCTGACCGACGTACTCCTTCTGCCTCCTGCAGGCACAGGCCGAGGCCAAGGACCAGGCATCCTGGCGATCGATGATTTCACGAATGCTCTCCGACGGCAGAACACCGGTTTTGATATCCGGCAGACTCTCCTGAATCGGAATGATGCGAAACACCTTTGATGGGCCGATGAGCATCTTCTGTGAATATTCAAGATTATAATACTGCTCGAAGAGCTCAGCGAACCTGCGGGTCCTTTCGTCATCAGGGGCCTTGTACATGAAGGCCTCAAAGATGCCCGGCATCATCGGCATGACGATATATTTACGGTCCGCGCCGTCCCCGAAGGCGAATATCACCCCCCGGTCGGCCAATCTGTCCAGGATAACCCGGACCTCCTCCACCGGGCGGTGCACCCGTCGGGCGACCTTTTCGGCCGTGGGGCTCAGGATCGTTACCTTGCTTGCGATGAGGGCCTCTTCCTCACTGAACAACAGCTCGAGGATCTCAAGCAGCAGTTCATTGATGACGGATTTCAGCGGGGGCAATTGGTTCAAACGTTTTGCGAGCAGTTTATGCGCCTTGGTAGCCACGGAACCTCCTATCAATTTAACATCACGTCATTTCGAGCATGATGTAGAGCAATTATACCATGTGCTGCTCTATCAAGCAATATCAATGCTCAATACGGATTACGCCATGCCTGGCCCCGGCGGCAGGGAGAGGTTCAAGGCTGTCGAAACTACCGATCATGCATTTAATATATTGTTTTTATTAATGACGATATGTCTATAAATGGATCACCAATGCGCATGCACCTTGACGGCCCCACGCAAGCCCCCCCATGAATCCCGGCCCTGCGCACGGGGG
Organism: Deltaproteobacteria bacterium; assembly: GCA_029574005.1. Classification (GTDB taxonomy): domain Bacteria; phylum Desulfobacterota; class Desulfomonilia; order UBA1062; family UBA1062; genus JAKQBR01. The sequence continues at coordinate 12,906 of JAKQBR010000308.1, forward strand.
AATAACGGTCTTTGGATTGATACCCGCCGGCCTAGCTCTCTTCGAGCTGGTGGTTTAAGAAATAATAGAGGAACCACGACATATTCTCGGCATACTCTTCCTTGCTGCACTCCAGGACGCCCATGTTCCTCAGGAAGGTTGAAAAGCTCACGGTTGAAAGGATGATCTGCGCGGCGATGACGGGATCGACGTCGGTGCAAAAACCCTGCTCCTTGAGGGCGGCGATACGAAGACCCAGCGTTTCGGCGAAGGAGGAGAAATAGCCACGGTAATGGTTGCTGATCTTATCGCTGCAGAAGGTGCCCTGCAGGATAGCCCAGTTGAATGGGGTATCGAAGATATCCACGATCTGGTAGCTGATCCTTCTGAGTTCTTCTATGGACGACGTGTCCAGGCGTGCGATGAAATCCTTTGACGTCGCATTGAGCGGATTTATCCTCGAGATCATATTGCTGAAGACCGCTTCGATAATATCATCCTTGTCCTTGAAATAGAGGTAGAACGTCCCCCGGCTCAAGTCCGCGCGCTTGGCGATATCCGCGATGGTCGTATCGAAGTACCCCTTGGCCGCCAGCTCTTCCTCGGCCGCCTTGATCAGCTCCTTGCGGGTCTTCTTATCCTTTTCCGAACCGTTGCGCCCCTTCTTGCCGGTCCGGCGCGCGCCTTTTTCGAGCATAAAGCCTGGGTAGAGGATGCCGGTGATCGTCTTGGCTAGATCCTCGTGAGTGGCCGTGATCATGCCCATGGTGCTCATCAGAATGGAGGTGGCAATACAGATGGACATGAAATCCGCCAGGATATCGACATTACAGTCCCGATAGCGCCCTTTCTTCTGCACCGTCTTGAGCACAACCTTGAAGATGTAGGCCGAGTCGCGCACGGCCTGCGTCGAGAGGGCAAAAATCTCCTTGCTCTGCAGCATGCCCTGCACAAGGGCCTTCATAAGGCCGGAGGCCATGGCCAGGGATTCCACAACCGTCCGAATGGTACCCTCAAACAGAGGAAGCAACTCCGGGGTAAGGGTGACCTTCTGGATATTGATCTGAGAGTTCACCGCATTGGAGATCTGCGGCACCATCTGCAGAAGGTCCTGCACCATTGCCTTGAGGATATCGTTCTTGTTTTTGAAATACAGATAGAACGTGCCGTGGCTCACCCCGGCACGCTGGGTGATGGAATCCACATTGGTCAGGTAATAGCCATGCTCGCTGAATTCCTTGATGGCCGCATCCAGCAGCCGCTGGCGCGTTTGTTCGCTGGCCACCTGTGTAGGTACAGTATTATATTCCAAGATTAGCCCTCGTGGGCCTAGTGCTAGCATCCCGGTCGCCGGTCTGTCAACTGTTCGCCTCGACGCATGACCACGGCGAGGTTCTTCACTGCCATCATGCAACGCCTGGCCGCAACGATCGCGTCGGCATGCGGCGGCAACAATAAGATCTACAGGATCACCTCGATAGCCCGGCCAATCCCTGACTCATAATGACATTATGATCATTATAGAATGACGGTTCATTTCACGACAGTCCCTCAGCATTGCTCTTGTGTAAACATATAATCGAATGATATATGGATGTCATGACTGACGCTGTGTTTAGTTTTATCCGCCATAAGATGTCGGTCTTCTTGTATGAGGAGGTGTGCGTATGCCGGAAAAAGTATTTGACTGCGTGGTGATCGGTTCCGGGGTCGGCGGAAGTTGCGCCGCCGCCATGATGGCCCACTACGGCTACAAGGTGCTCCTGGCGGAAAAACGCGCCAATCTGGGCGGCAGGTTTTCAACCATGGAGATCGACGGCTTCAAATGCCCCACCGGCGCATTGATCGTCACGCGTGGGACCGAGCTGGAAAAGACCTTCAAGGTCACCGGAGCCGAGTTCGACATCGTGAAGGCCGCCCAGGTCTCCTGGAAGATCGGCGACACGGTCTACCCGGTCTCCGGCCCTGGTGCGCTCAAGACCCTGTGGTCACTCTTCACCAAGCTGCCGCCCAGGCTCTACCGCTATGCCTTCATGTCGACGCTCAGACTCTTCGGCGCCATGGGGGAAATACTCTTCTTCAAATTCTTAAACCTGTTCCGCAAGGAGGAGGATTACGTCTATCGCCGACATGAGGAAAACCCGGTCACGTTCCGTGAATGGATCGAGAGATACACGGACGACAAGGTCGTGATACAGTCCGTGCACGCCTTCATCTCGGCCCTGTTCAGCGCCATCAATGACTTCGAATGTCCGGCATCGGATGTCTTCGCCTTCGGCGCCAGCATGGCCAACCCCTTCAAGCCCCACACCTTCGGCTTTGCCCGTCACGGCAACGTCGAGCTCATGAAGTCCCTGGCACGGGTCGTCACGCAGAAAGGCGGCGAGGTTATGACCGAGACCGAGGTCAAAGAGATCAAGATCTCGAATGGCGTGGCCACCGGCGTGGTCCTCGTCGGCCCGCAGGGCGAGTTCGAGGTCGCGGCCAAGACCGTGATCAGCAATGCCGGGCCCAGCGCCACCATGAACATGGTCGGCGAGCGGCACTACCCTGAGCCCTATGTGCGCAAGCTTAAGCAGACCCTGAGGCCGGCGCCCATCGTCATGGGCAACATCGCGAGCGACGTGCCGCTGATCGACCACAAAGGGCTCGTGGTCATTACCGGCACCAAGACCATTGTGGGCGCCGTAAACCTGACGTACCACACCAGGGATGTCGCCCCTGAAGGCCAACACCTCCTCTGGACCTTTGCCACGCCCGCCACCTGCACAAGCAAGATCGACAAGGAGATGGAGATCCGCCACCACATGGAGGACCTGGAGACCGCCTTCCCGCTCTTCAAACAGCACGGCCGCGTGCTAGATCTCATGGTCAAGGACATCGACGACGATCTGCCCTGTTTGCGCACCTGGCCGGGGTATGACATGCCAGTGACCACCCCGATCCCCAACCTCTTCAATGTGGGCGACGGCGTCAAGGACTTCGGCTGGACGGGTTGCCCGGCCTGCGCCAAGAGCGCCTGGAAGGTTGTGAAAAAGATCCGCAGGGATTACCCGCTGTAGGCAGGATGGAATGTCCGGACAATATCAGAAATTGCCAGCCGGTGGGTTGGCCTGGGACGCTGATCGATCATCAGAGATGCGATCGGTCAGCTCTCTGTTTATGCCCAAGGAGACTGAGAGGAGACTGAGATGGGTGCCACGTATGATGCCATCGTCATTGGGGCCGGTATCGCCGGTTTAGGAATCAGCGGGATTCTGGCCCGCGCGGGGAAAAAGGTGGTTTTGCTGGAAAAGAACTCCCATGTGGGAGGAAGGGCCGCCACCTTCAAAAAGGACGGCTGGGTGCGCAGCATCGGCCAGCATGCCGCCTTGAAAGGCCAGCGATACGACACCCTGCTGCAGACCCTCGGGGTTGACTGCCCGCGCGAGTATTTCGGCGACCTGCAGATGTATTATGAAGGCCAGTTCAAAAGCATACTCGACATCATCCCCACGTTGGTCGCCCGCTTGAGTCCGGAAGACAACCTGAGGATTGCTGAAAAGCTGCTCAACCCGGCCGTCGATCTGGATGCGCTCGACGACATCTCCGCCGATGTATGGATTAAAGAGATCATAACCGATGAGGTCTTGCTGGACTTCATGCGCATGGCAACGGTTATCATGACGACCATCCCCTTCATGAAGGATATGGCCGCCAGCACCCTGAAGGAATCCATCATGATCATTACGCGCACCATGGAAACCTGGCTGGCTGCCAACGGCATGGGTGAATTCATGGAGGCCATGGCCGCCGACATCCGGCGGCATGGCGGAGAAATTCGGACGAACACCCCGGTGGAAAGGATCCTCATCAAGGACAAGAAGGTTCTCGGGGTTCTGGCCGGGGAGAAGATTGTAGCGGAAGTGGAAGGGGAGTTCGGCAATGTCACCACGATCGAGGCGCCGGTGGTCATATCCGCCATCCCCGTCTGGGAGATCTTCAAGATCGCCCCACAGGACGAGTTCCCGCAGGATTTCGTGAAAAAGGCCTGGAATGTGTCGGCACACACCGCCAATCTGGGGCTTACCGCCGGGCTGAAAAAATCGGTCTACGAAGGCCGCGGATTGCTCATGGTCGATTATCCGAGCCTCGGATACCCGGGCAGCATCTTCATGCCCACCAATGTCTGCCCGAACCTGGCCCCTGCTGGCTACCAGCTTTTTGAGGCCTCCATCATCTGCGACTACGACATCCGCAAAGACCCGGAACAGCTGCACCACATGATGGCCATGCTCAACAAAGACCTGCAGACATGGTTCCCCGGCTGGGACAAGCAGGCACTATGGATCAAGAACTACTTCCATTATGAAGAACCGAAACGCACCCCGGGTCGCGCCGGCAGGCATCGCCCCGATTACACGGCCGCAGGGATTCAGGGGCTGTTCCTGTGCGGGGATTCGATCGGCTCCCGCTGCCTGCCGGGGATGGAGTGCGCCGCCGATTCGGCCATGACCTGCGCCGAGATCGTGCTCGGCACGATGAAATGATCGAATCAATACGGATATGAGCGCCCAGAAAGATCCTGCTAGGGATTAACTACTGCGCAAACAAGGAGGTATGCAATGAAAAGGCTATCTATACTCATGGTTGCTGTCATGTTCTTCATCGCGGCATGTTCACAGAAGGACGGTGACAGCCGGCAGAATTCGACCGATACCAAGACATCTGCCCAGGAAACGTCCGCAATCGATTACTCCCGGTACGAAAACCTTGACGTGGATTCGTACGCTGATTTTAATTCACTGCCCGCCGATCTGAAGGAAGATGTCTATGCAAAGGCATTGCTCCTTGCCGGTCTGATGGATCGATCCAGAGGATGCAAAGAATGCAATGCTGTTTCCGCCGGCATCTATTCCACGATCAACTCGGTGGCCTGCCTGCTGTACCATTGCTGGAAGCCCATGGTCTCGTGCGTCATCGACGGAGAGTGCAGGACGCAGCTCATGTCTTTAGGCGACTGCGTTCTCAAAGGCGGCGACGCAATGATGCTGTGCTGTATCGACGTCTTTTCAAAGCCCAACGAGAAGCTCATGGCAATGATGTCGTCCCTGGGAGACAGCGGATGCATGCCTGAACCCGTGCTGAACTGCGCCCTCCCCACGAACAGGAACCAGATCGCGCCCGTCTCCCTGGCGGACCTAGAAGGCGACTGGTATGTGGTGCGCGGATTGAGCCCCGTCTATGACTGCTTCAGCGGCCAGAGATATTCGTTCCACCAGATAAGCGAGACCGTATCGACGTACGACTATACCTACTTCCCGAAGGACAAGGGAACCCCGACACTGATCAAATGCACCACCACCGCGATTCCTTTTGCCCCGGGCGAGACAGAGATCTTTCCGGGGCGCTTCCGCGTCAACTACACGGCCTATGGGATGCCGGGCGTTGACGACTGGTTCGTCCTGAGCCATCCAAAGAGAGATTACCTGCTGATATTCTACTGCGGGGCAAACGCCATGGACTCATACGTGGGGGGCATCGTGCTCAGCCGTTCGCTCGATACCGATATCCCCAAGGATATCCTGAATGCCTTTGAGGACGCGCTGGCCAATGCCGGCATCGCCGATCCGGTTTCGCTGGCGGATTTCTGCACCCCGGACAATTCGGGGATTACCTATGACGATACCGCTGAGAGCTGGGAATCGACCCTGTTTCTGTCCTCACTCTACTGACCTCATGCTCTGGTAAAAGTCAATCCAAAGGCCGCCCTTCACCAGGACAGCCCGTCCCTCCACGGGGTACGCTGTCCAGGTGAAGGCCTCTTTGGGAAGGGTGTCAACCGGATATGAACCAGGAGGCCCCTTGACGCCCCCGCCCCCCCCATGTCAGCTGTCATCCACTGTCGGCTGAGTAACGCATCATTTTCACAGAGCTTCCCTTTCGCCGCATCCACTGATGTCAGACGGCTAATCGCACCACCGCACTGCACGACGATGTGTACTGGGCGCGGGATGACGGTGTTCTCGGCACGCGTCGCCTTAGCGTCGAAGCAAACCATGGTCTGCTTCGAACCGGCGGCAGCGATCAACGCCGTAAGAGACGGAGATAGAATCATCATAGCTGCCATGAGCGACAACACCTCATTCCCGCCTGAGGGAAGGACCCCCTCGCTCCCCATCGTAGTGTCCCGCCGGATCATACCCCCTCAGTGTACCAGCCCCCAACCTTAGGGGGCAAACACCATAGCTCTTGAGCCTATTCTATGGGACGCCAGCCATAGCAGGCCCAGCCTGGTTTTCCAAACCATCAGCAATTCATGTTTATTTTCAACTGGTTGTATTTTTATTACCGCAGCGCGCCGACATTGGCACGCCTTTCGCTCTCTCCAGGGCAGCGAACGAAAAAGGAGGGCTTAAACATGAAGGCCAATGAAAATCATATCTGTGAGATCTGCGGGAAGGCTGAAGCCGTAACCGAGTGCGAACACTGCGGCAAACATCTGTGCCGCGACTGCCGCAAGCTGGAGATCTGGGGCACGGGCGCCGAAGACCTGAGCGTGAAGTATTTCTGCCCGGATTGTAAGGAAAATCCGGATGTCAACCCATGGGGGGCTTATGACAAGGAGTTCGGCTTGGGCGACGTGCTGAACATCGTGAACAACGAAAAGGACCAGGCGCTGAAGGCCGCCTAGGTGCATAACCCTTTTCGGATATGCGGGACGCAGGAGAGAAGATTATGGAAACCATGAAGAAATGGCTTAGAAACACAATCACCAACGCGTGGATCGGTAAAGCGACTAAGGCCGGCCTTGTCGAGGCCATGGACGAGCTGTACTACACCTGGGGGTCTGAAGGCATGGGTCCTTTTGCAGGCGCTGCCCTGGTTGTCACGAAAGAGGACAAGAACTATCCCGTGAAGCTGGCCGCTTAAAAAAGACGCCATGCCGCGCGGATCACTCCCCCGTACGGCATGGCGGGCGCCGGCGGCAGCCGGGACTAGTCACAGCGATTCAGCCCAGCGCCGGATGAATGAGACCTGCCCCGCCCATCAGCAGGCCGCTTCTTCCGGCGGCTTTTGTTCTTTCCCAAAAAACACCGCGCAGATCGAAAGAACCACACACAGAATGTAATGCGGTCTGAGCCTCTAGGACTTACCCTCGTCGGCCATGATAGGCCAACAAATCCGGCCGGCACATGCGCAAACACTCCCGCGCCATGCAGGAACCCCCTCGACGGACCGCTTATCTGTCAGCCGTTTGAAAACCGATCAGGGATCGTATGAGAGGGAAAGGCACCCCCATATCGGGGAAGGAGGCACGGCCGATCAAGGCCAATTGCCTTGTCTGCCGGCATTTTTTCATCACCCACCACCCGCGCTTCCCGTACGGCTGCCGGGCCGCGCGTTTCAAGTCGCGCCTCTTGCCCTCCCAGGAGATGCAGCGCAATTCCGGGCTGCCATGCCAGTTCTTTGAGGAAAAGGATCGGGAACACTGAACGTACGCCTGCCGGAAAACGCCTTAGCACGAATTTTCTGTGGGGGGGGTTATGCTTTTAGGAAGCGCGACGATAAGGATGGTACACCGAGAGACCTGCACCTACGAGAGGCGGGCCAGGCAGCTTGATACTGCCTGGCTTTGTTTCGTTTATGAGGCATCGGTCTCGTAGCAGGCCACGATCTCGCCGAAGTACAGGGTATGGTAGTCTTTGGCCGGATAGAGCTCTTCCAGCGCCTTATCGAGCAGGGCCGGATTCATGGGCGCCCTAAAGCGGATCAGACATTCGAGGTGGATGCCCTTGAGCTTGATTACCGGGGACACGGTCTGTTTGGCCGCCATGGGGACCAGGCCAAGGGCCTCAAACTTGTCCACATTGCGGCCCGATTTGGTGCCGCAGAACATAAGGGCCTCCTTCATATCCGACGTCGGCACCGAAACGGTGAAATCCGAGGCCTTTTCTATGATGGTGAAGGTATGGCGCGAATCACGCACGGCTACCATGAAGACCGGCCGCTGCCAGATAATCCCGATCAGCCCCCAGCCGATGGTCATGGCGTTCAGGGACTCGCCCGCCTTGACGGTCAAAAAGGCCCCTTTCTGGATCCGGGCCATCAATGTCTGGGATACCGCAAAAGGGTCGCACTCTTTCATGGTCAGCTCCTCTCCGTGTCAAAGGGTTTCGAAAAACCATAACCGTTCAAAAATGATAATGCAAGACCCTACGCACCCCGGGTTGACGGCCCGATTCAAGTGTCTTTGATAATCGGCCGAATATGCATATGATTTCTATGCGATAGAAAAGAACGATCGCGCAGGAAAGGCTGACGGCATGGCATACAACATTTTAATCGTGGACGATTCCACCGTCGTAAAGGCGGTCATGGTCAATGCCCTGGGCCAAAGCGGCATCCCCATTCATGAGATCTTTGATGCCGCCAACGGCCAGGATGCCCTGAAGATCCTCGATTCATCCCCCATCGATCTGGTGTTTGCGGATATCAACATGCCGGTCATGGGTGGCGTGGAACTGGTGGAGCGCATGCATGCCGACGAGCGTCTGAAGGGTATCCCGGTGATCATCATTTCCACCGAGGGCAGCGCCACCCGGATGGAATACCTCAGGGAAAAGGGCGTCAGGGCCTATGTGCGCAAGCCCTTCACCGCGGAACAGATCCATGCGGCCGTCAGGACGGTGATGGACAGCATGCCGAACAGGCTTGAGGACAATCTGGCACACGCGCTTGAGTCCGTCATCAAGACCATGGCGTCACTGCCGGTCGAGACCGTGGACCCGCGCGATCTGCCGGAGATGGAGGCCCCCCTGCTGCACGCGCATATCGGCTTTGCCGGGAAGGAATCGGGCGAGATCGGGCTGCTCTTCGACCCTGACCTGGCAACGCTTCTAGCCGCGCGCATTCTCGGTCTCGAAGACAAGGGCCAGCTCCTGGACGATATGATCGAGGACGCGATCAAGGAGCTGCTCAATGTGGCATGCGGGCAGTTTCTGACCATGTCCTTCGGCGAAACCCCGGTATTCTCCCTTACGGTCCCGCATGTCTTCCCGTTGGGCGTACCCGCCTGCCGCGCCTTGCTCAAGGGTCCCCGCGTGAGGGCCTTTCTGGTCAACGGCTATACCCTGCTCGGCCACACCCGCATCAAGCCTGCGTCCCCGTGATGCAGGCCTGGTTCGCGCGGACCGTGGTGTGGATCATCGCCCACAGCCCGGGGCAGGCCGGTCCCTCGGTTGTCCAACTTTGCAGGTATTGTTTCTGAACAAGTGCTTTCACTCATTCAACAGCCATGTGAACCGCACTGGTGATGTCGGGCTTGATATCGAATTTCAAGAAGTCCTTCATCTCCGATCGTTTGGACACGGGAGATCTGACTCCCAGCTTCATCCGCGCCGGGGCCGGTAATGCCGCCAGCGCCTTGCGGCCGCTGCCGGCCTTCGACAGTCTGGCCGGTGGGGCCGGCGCTAGTGACAAGATCATCCTCAAACGCACCGACGCCGCCTGGACATACCCCTATCACCTTGCGGCCTGTCGCGGACAGCTGCCTGGTCGATCGTCGCATCTCGATCAAGAGCGTTGCGCCGCCTCGACCGGGAGGAACCTTACACCCCGATCTTGACAAGAGCCTCGCGAAAGCTATCTTAACCGCTCAGACCTCACTGTGCAAACCTTTTAACCGCGAAAGGAGGGCACCGCTATGCAGGAACAATGGCGCAACCGTTTCAAGGAAGTCCGGTCAATGTTCTGGAACACGGTCGAATCCCTGGCGATACAAGGCGTTGCGATGCAGCAGGCCGTCAAGGGGTTCATCCCCGGTCTCGCACCGACCCCCGCGGCAGCGAACCATGTCGATGACCGCAGGCTTATGCGGCGCCTGCGCATGGACCGCACGGTATCTTTCTGGACTGAGGGCATGGAACCCCGCCAGGCTCGGCTCATCAACTTAAGTCGGAGCGGGATGTACATCGAGACCGACGCACCACTGGATCCAGGCCGTGAAACAAAGATCATGCTGCCCGTTTTGATGGCCAAGAATTTTCCCAGCGTGACCGGCCGGGTGGTCCGCAGGGCTGCCCACGGCATGGCCATTCAGCTGCAGTGAGGCAGGGACGGGGGCCGATGACCCCCTATGAACCGAAACACGGCCCTTCAGGGTGTTTATCCTTCTTAAGGAAGGTCGGAGACGCCCGATGACGTGCTCCCCTGCACTGGGTCCTGGCTTCCTGCCTCTGCCACCCAACCTAACACCGGCCTTGATTCTCCAACAATTCCGGCGCGATCCCCAAAGCCGTGGCCGTGCGCAACGTGGTCTTGACGGGCGCCTTTTCTGAAACCGGAGCGGGCGTTGTCTGTTCCGCGACGCCATCTTCTATGCCTGCGAGGGAAACCATGACAAACACTCGTCGTGGCCTCTGCCGGATCATGAGGCATCTTTTCTGAGCCATCTCTCGCGTTCCTTCCCTGCCTGATGTATTACGCATTGTTTCTCCCGGTTGAAGACCCTTTTTGCGTGACACAGTCCTATACGGTGCGGCGCGGGTTGACAAACCGCGCCGCGCTGTGCTGGTATGCGCATGCACAGACGCCGCAACCACGGCAGGAGATGACCCATGTTCGATATCGTCAAACGCCTGATGGGGCAGGACAAGGAGCCAGCGGAATCCGGCGGCGCGCCGTCCGGCTCTGACCGCATCCTTATGGCCGCCTGCGCCCTCTTATTGGAGATGGCGGCCATCGACGGTGAGTTCAGCGCCGAAGAGCAGCAGGCCGTGCTGGCCATCATGCGGCAGGACTACGGCGTGGATGCGCATGCGGCCTCCGACATCATGGCGGCGGCCCAAGCCGAGCGGGCGCGCAGCATCGACCTGTGGCGTTTCACCAACATCATCAACCAGCACTACAGCAAGGCCGACAAGCTCCGCGTGATAGAGACCATCTGGAAGGTCGTATACACCGACGGCAGGCTGCACGGCCACGAAGACCACCTCGTGCACACCCTGGCCACGTTGCTCAACCTTTCACACCCTGAGCTGATCGCGGCCAAGCTGCGCGTCAAGAAGGCCCAAGGGTTCTAGCGGCGCCCAAGGCCATGGGTGCCCGCTTTCCCTCCTTGACAGGCGCCCTGCGGGATGGTTATGTGCGGAAGATACTAAGCAGCTCACGGGGGGGCGACGCATGCGATCATATGTGGTATTTTCATCCATGGGGCCAGACCGGCCCGGACTGGCCAAGGAAATCGCCGAGTTCTTCACGGCCCGCGGCATCAACATCGAACGCTCGCGCGGCTGTGTCTTGGGCAACGAGTTCGGCATGATCATCCTCACCTCGGGACTGACCGAAGACATCGAGCGCTTCATCGGCGAGCTCCCCAGCCTGAGGGAAAAGACCGGGCTCGAGATCCATGTGCGCAAGACCAAGGCGCCCAGCCACCGCGAGGTGCTGCCGTCCATCCCGTACAAGCTCACGGCCACCTCCATCGACCACCCCGGCATCGTGCACCAGATCTGCAAGACCCTCCTGCAGAGGAACATCAACATCGACGACATCGCCAGCACGGTGGACAACAACCCGGTCACCGGGGCCAACGTGTTCTCCATGGTCTGCTACTTCGCTCTGCCGCCCGCGGCCAAGATCAGCGACCTGAAGAGCGACTTCAACCGCCTGGGCGACGAGTACAACATCGATATCCGCTTCGAAGCCATCCTGAACCGCTGAAGACCGCTATGGGCACACGCGACAAACACAGCCAAGAACCAGCCATCCGGCCCATCATCGACATCGCGGCCTCCATCGGACTTACTGAAGACGACCTGGAAACCTACGGCCGCTACAAGGCCAAGGTGAGGCTGGAGACCATAAGGCGCCTGAAGCGCCGCGAGAACGCCAACCTGATCCTGGTCTCGGCCATGACGCCCACGCCGGCCGGCGAAGGCAAGACCACGGTTTCCATCGGGCTGACCCAGGCCCTGGCGCGGCTTGGCAAAAAAACCGTGGCGGCGCTGCGCGAACCGTCCCTGGGCCCGGTCTTCGGCATCAAGGGCGGGGCCACGGGCGGCGGCAGGTCGCGCGTGCTGCCCATGGAAGACATCAACCTGCACTTCACCAACGACTTCCCGGCCGTGGAGAGCGCCCACAACCTCCTCTCCGCCATCCTGGACAACACCATCTTCCACGGCAACCCCTTGAACATCGACCCGCGCAAGGTCACCTGGCGCCGGGTGCTGGACATGAACGACCGTTCGCTGCGCGACATCGTGATCGGCCTGGGCGGCTCCACCAACGGCGTGCCGCGCGAGACCGGCTTCGACATCGTTCCGTCGAGCGAGATCATGGCCATCCTGTGCCTGTCGCGCTCGTACAAGGAGCTGTAGGACAAGATCCGCAAGATCCTTGTAGGCTTTACGTATGACGACAAGCCCGTGGCCGCCGGCGACCTCAAGGTCGAGGGCGCGGTGACCTCGCTCTTGAAATACGCCCTGCTGCCCAACCTGGTGCAGACCACCGAGGGCGTGCCCGCCATCCTGCACGGCGGGCCGTTCGCCAACATAGCCCAGGGCACCAACAGTATCATGGCCACGGACCTGGCCTTGAAGCTCTCCGATTTCGTGGTCACCGAGGCCGGCTTCGGCTTTGACCTGGGCGCGGAGAAGTTCTTCGACATCGTGGCGCGCTACGGCGAACTGAACCCCAAGGTCGTGGTCCTCGTGGCCACGGTGCGGGCGCTCAAATACCACGCCGGCGTGGCGCGCGAGGACCTGAACATTCCCAACCCCCGCCTGGCGGTCCTGGGCCTAGCCAATCTGCGCAAGCACTACGAGAACATCGCCAAGTTCGGGGTGGAATGCATCATCGCCTTGAACCGCTTCAGCTCGGATACGGACGATGAGATCAAGGCCGTGGTCGAGGCCTGCGAGAACGAGGGCATGAACATAGCTCCGGCCGACATCTTCGAACATGGCGGCGAAGGCGGCCTGGAGCTGGCCGAAAAGACCGTCCGCCTGGCCGAGAGCGTGAAGACCGCCTACCGCCCGCTCTATGACTGGAACAGCCCGGTGGAGGACAAGATCTTTACCGTGGCCAGCGAGATCTACGGGGCCGTCTCGGTCGACTACCAGCCCCTGGCCAAACGCAACCTCGACCTCATCAAACGCTTTGGCTACGACAAGCTGCCGGTGTGCATCGCCAAGACCCAGCAGTCGCTCTCGGACAACCCCGCGCTTTTAGGCCTGCCGTCGGACTTCATCGTCACGGTCAGAGAGATCAAGATCGCCTCCGGGGCCGGTTTCCTCATCCCCATCACGGGCGAGATTTTGCGCATGCCCGGGCTCTCCAGGGTGCCTGCCGCCTACGGCATCACGATCGACGATGACGGCAATATCACCGGCATCAGCGGGTAAGGGAAGGACGCTCCCATGAAGATCGCGGTCACCGGCAAAGGGGGGGTGGGAAAATCCACCATCACCGCGGCGCTGGCGCTCTTAGCCGCCCGGCAGGGGAAAAAGGTCCTGGCCATCGACGCCGACCCGGACGCCAACCTGGCCTCGGCCTTGGGCATACCCCTGGCGGCACAGAAGGCAATCGTCACCATCGCGGCCCACAAGCGCCTGATCGAGGAGCGCACCGGCGCCAAGGTGCAGCAGTACGGCCAGATCTTCAAGCTCAACCCCGAGGTAGCCGATATTGCCGACGCCTATGCCTACCGCCATCAGGGGGTGGCCCTTTTGGTCCTGGGCGCGGTGCAAGCTGGCGGCACGGGCTGCGCCTGCCCGGAGAACGTGCTCTTGCGGGCGCTGGTCCAGGACGCGGTGCTGGGGCGGGACGACGTTCTGTTCATGGACATGGAGCCCGGCATCGAGCACCTGGGGCGCGCCACGGCCCGCGGCGTGTCTGCGCTCGTCATCGTGGTGGAGCCTGGCCAGCGCGCGATCGAATCGTACAAGCGCATCGCAGGCATGGCATCCGACATCGGCCTAGGCAATATCGTGGTGATCGGCAACAAGGTCAGGTCCCCGGAGGATGAGGCCATGATCATTGGCGGCGTGGAGAAGGCACGCCTCATCGGCCTGATCCCCTATACCGAGCGCTTCCTGGCCAACGACCGCGACGGCCGCTCGGCCTTGGACGACCTGGACGATGAGATCTCCACCCTTTTGGCAGACATCCTCCAGAGCCTCCTGTAACCAATCGCACGCGTTCCCCGGCCGAACAGTTCTCGAACAACACCGATGCCTTGCGTACGGATGGCGGGCATGGTCAAGATCAGCCGTCCGGTGCCGAAGGGGGTGAACTTCGCAAGCGTCTGTCCGAGCGCTTGGAAGGGCTGCGGCAGAACCCGGCTGCCTGGATCGGCGCGCTGGCGGGCTCGGGCATGACGGCGCCGGTCCGGGAGCCATATCGATCCCGCACGCCTGCAGGGCCGCTCTGTCAGGACCGTGCTGTGGATGCTCAAATACCTTGAGGACCTCGGCGAGGCGGCGTCTTACTGCAAGCGGAGCATCGCGCTCTAGCCTTTGGCCGAGGACATCTATCGTCGCCTCATGGTCTGCTGCCGGAACCTGGGGCGCCGAAGAGAGGCCCTGGCCGTATACGACCGGTTGAAACAGGCGTTCTTGACCGAGCTGAATGAGCCGCCCTCGCCCGAAAACGAGGAGCCTCGCGGCACGGCCCGCGACCATGAGCGCGGGTGGCTACCGGTAGGGTGCACAACCGCGGTCGGCTTCATTACGCACCCGACACCGAAGGGAGACGGGAATTGACAACCCGGAAACGAATCTGTTAGCTCTCTGGCATGAGTATACCCATAAAACCGAATTGCATTGCCACGGCCATCGGCAGTTTCCCGCATCCAGAGGCCTCCCCGGCCCTGGATATCGTCTTTGCCTCGCTTCCGGATGCGCCCCTGTGGCCGCAGCTGCCCAGACGGGGTCTCTATGAGCAGATGGAGATCCAGTATTCCGAGGGCATGCCATGCGCGAAGATCGACGCTGAAAAGGGCCGCATGCACTTCGAGACCGGCGGCGATTATTCCGAGGAGTTCGCCAGCTTCTACGAGACCTACCTGGCGGCCGCCGAGGCCGGATCAGGCGAAGGCGACTTCTCGGCCCTGGCCATCAGTCAGGCGTTCTCCCAGGGGCTCCACGCCTTCGAGGAGCGCCTCAAGGCGGGTGGTAAACGCTACCCCTACCTCAAGGTGCAGACCACCGGGCCGTGCTCGTTCGCGCTGACCATTACGGACGAGAACAAGCGCGCCATCTTTTACCAGGAAGAGTTCCGCGACATGATCGTCAAGGCCCTGTCCATGAAGTGCCGCTGGCAGATCCAGAGGTTTCAGCGCTACGCCGAGCGGATGATCTGCTTCATCGACGAGCCCATCCTGTCGGCCTTCGGGTCTTCGACCTACATCGCGGTCAAGCGCGAAGAGGTGGTGGCCATGGTCGCCGAGCAGGTTCAGGCCGTGCACGCCGAGGACGCCGTCGCCGGTGTGCACTGCTGCGGCAATACGGACTGGACCATGCTGATCGACGCGGGCGT
Source organism: Deltaproteobacteria bacterium (assembly GCA_029574005.1). Lineage (GTDB taxonomy): Bacteria > Desulfobacterota > Desulfomonilia > UBA1062 > UBA1062 > JAKQBR01. The sequence continues at coordinate 28,404 of JAKQBR010000308.1, forward strand.
GGACCTGATCAACCTGGACGCCTTCAGCTACGGCGAGACCATCGCCCTGTATCCCGATGCCATGCGGCGCTTCCTGGAAAGCGGCGGACTGATCGCCTGGGGCATCGTGCCAACCTCGCAGGCCGTGCGGGAGCAGACGCCCGAGGGCCTGCTGGAACGCTTCGGCACGCTGGTCGATTTGCTCGCGGCCAAGACATCGATGCCAAAAGACCTGATCCTGTCGCAATCTTTGGTCACGCCCTCCTGCGGCACGGGCTCGCTGAGCGTTGCAGACGCCGAGCGCGTCTTCGCGCTGCTGAAAGAGCTCTCCTTGCTCGCACGCGCCCGCTTCAGCCTGGACGAGGAGTGAACACGCCTTGAAGCCCTACACCATCGCGATTACCGGCAAGGGCGGCACGGGCAAGACCACCATCGCCGCGGCCATCGTCGCCAGCCTCATCCGCCGCGGGCTCTCTCCGGTGCTGGCCGTGGACGCCGACCCCAACTCCTGCCTGGACGGCGTCCTGGGCGTGCAAGTAGACAAGACCGTGGGCCGCTTGCGGGAAGAAAGCCGCGGCGCCGGCACCGGCGGGCCAAGCGGCATATCCAAGCGCGACCTCGTGGAACTGAGGATCGCCGAATGCCTGGTCGAGGCAAAAGACTTTGACCTGATCGCCATGGGCCGGCCCGAAGGCCCGGGCTGCTACTGCTATGCCAACAACCTTTTCAAGGACGTGATCGGCAAGCTCACCCAGAGCTACCCCTTTATCGTGATCGACAACGAGGCCGGGCTGGAGAACCTCTCGCGCCGGCTGTACCAGAGCATCGACCTCCTGATCATCACCGGCGACCCTTCCCGCCGCGGTCTGGCCACCATCGAGCGGCTCTACAACCTGGCCGGAGAAATGGGCATCGCCTACGACGCCCTGGCGCTCGCGATCAACCTGGTGCGCAGCGGCTATGGCATGGAAGAGCTCGAGGCCCTGCAGCTCAAGACCAGCGCGCGCCACCTCCTGACCCTGCCCTTCGATGCGGACATGGCCTTAGCCGGCGAGCAGGGACGCAGCATCCTGGGCGTCGATCCGTCAAACCCGGTGCTGTCCAGAATAGACGGATTCATTACGCGGCTGGGCCTCCAGAACCCCTAAAACAGCGCACCCCGATCGGCCTTCAAAATGGGTTGACCTATCCGATATAACCTCTCTCCTTCCATCACGCGTCATCCGTCTCCATTCAACGCCTCCTGGTGAATGAACTTCAGGATTTGACTCCGTCTGATTGTGTGCTAAGTCAACTATGTTTTCCCCAATCGCATGCCGGGGAAATCCTTTGCCAGGAGAAGTGCGACGTGGAGAAGAAACCGAAAACGGCTGAGGAAAGGGCTTGCGACCCTGCCTCGATATCATCCATCTGCAAGGCCGCGACCGATTGCGTGGACCTGAGCTTCTTTCGGGTCGAGCGCCAGGGCGCACCATGCCCCTTCGGCGCCAAGGGCCTGTGCTGCCGCATCTGCCACATGGGCCCCTGCCGCATCACGGCCAAGTCACCGCGCGGGGTCTGCGGGGCCGACGCCGACACCATCGTGGCGCGCAACTTTCTGCGCGAGGTGGCCGGCGGAGCCGCCGCTCATTCCGACCACGGCCGGCACCTGGTGCTGCTCTTAAAGAGGATCGGCCGCGGAGAAGGCGGGGCGTACACCGTCAAGGACGAGCAGGCCCTGCACCGGGTCGCCCGCAGCTATGGGATCGATGTTCAGGGCATGGACATCTCCGCGCTGGCCGCCCAGGTGGCCGAGGTCCTCCTCGCGGAATTCACCTCCCAGGAGGAACCGCTCAAGACCCTGAGGCTCTCCCCTTTGAGCAGGCAGGGCGTATGGCGGAAGCAGGACGCCTCCCCCTCGGGCGTGGACCGGATGGTGGTGGAGGCCATGCACCGTACCCACATGGGCGTGGACCACGACTACATGAACATCCTCCTGCACGCCTTCCGCCTGTCGCTGGCCGACGGCTGGGGAGGGTCGCGCATCGCCTCCATGGTCTCGGACATCCTCTTCGGCACGCCCATGCCGGTGCGCAGCACGGCCAACCTGGGCATCTTGGGCGCGGAGACGGTGAACGTCCTGGTCCACGGCCACGAACCGGCCCTGTCCGAGATGCTCGCCGCCGCCGCCAACGACCCGGAGGTCAAGGAGTACGCAAAGCAGGCGGGCGCATCCGGCCTCACCCTCGCCGGCATCTGCTGCACGGCCAATGAGGTCCTCATGCGCCACGGCATACCGGTCGCCGGCAACTTCCTGCAGCAGGAGCTCGCCATCGTGACCGGCGCGGTGGAGATGATGCTCATCGACGTGCAGTGCTGCATGCCGAGCCTGCCGGACGTGGCCAAGAGCTATCATACCGAGATCGTCTCCACGAGCCGCATCGCCAGGACCATCGGCGCACAGGCGGTCGAGTTCCAGACCGACAAGGCCTATGAAATCGCCAAGTCCCTGCTCAAGCGCGCCGCGGACAACTTCAGGAAGCGCGATCCCCAAAAGGTGGACATCCCCCGTCATACGAGCCCGCTCGTGGCCGGTTTCTCGGTCGAGGCCATCAAGTACATGCTGGGCGGCACCTACCGCGCCTCGTTCAGGCCGCTCAACGACGCCGTCATCCAGGGTCGCATCAGGGGCGTGGTCGGCATCGTGGGCTGCAACAACGCCAAGAGCAAGCTGGATTCCTATATCAATACCCTGACCATCGAGCTGCTCAAGGAAAACATCCTGGTCCTGAAGACCGGCTGCGCGGCCATCGCCTCGGCCAAGGCGGGCAAGCTCACACCCGAGGCCGCCCTGGAATGTGCGGGCCCTGGCCTCAAAGAGGTGTGCGAGGCCGTGGGCATGCCGCCCGTGCTGCACATGGGCAGCTGCGTGGACAACAGCCGCCTGCTGGAGGCCGCCACCGAGATCGTGGCCGAAGGCGGCCTAGGAGAGGACCTCTCCGACGTCCCGGTCGTGGGCGTGGCCCCGGAGTGGATGAGCGAAAAGGCCATCTCCATCGGGTGCTACTTCGTGGCCTCCGGGATAGACGTTGTCCTGGGTCACCCCTTCTCCGTCGAAGGATCGGAGAACGTCACCCGCTTCCTCCACCACGAGGCCGGAGAGCTGTTCGGCGCATCGTTCCACGTGCACGAAGACCCGCACGCCGCGGCCCGCGCCATCCTCGAGATCATCGACCGGCGCCGCGAGAAGCTCGGCATCAACCGCAAGGCCGAACGCAAGCTCATGGATATGAAGGATCGGAGGGAACTCGGTGTCTAAACTCATATGCTCCAGCGCTATCACCGGCGCCGCACTGTGGGTGGCGCGCGCCGAGGAAAAACTCATTCAGGCGATCGCGGCCAAGGGAGAGACCTGCCCCGTGGCCTTCCCGGATACGGCCTATTACCTGCCCGTGATCTACTCCTTCACCGGGCATAAATGCACGACCCTGTCCGAGCTGCGGCCGGTACTGGCCCGTGCCAAGGCCTTGCTGCCCGGCGTACCGGCCGAGAAGGTCTGGTTGCCCTACCTGGGCAATACGCTCGATGCGGGCGTGGCCACCCTGTTCGCCTGCGAGATCATCGAGGCCTGCAAGTACCTGATCGGACCCAACCCGGTGGACGGCATCTGGCTGGGCGCGGCCAACGACGTGATCATGCGCGAGCGCGGCCTTGAGTTCGTGGACGGCACCGCGCCCGGCTTCGCGGCCATCACGGGCGCGGCACCCACCGACGAGATCGCGGTGAAAATAGCGCGCGAGCTGCAGGAAAAGAACATCTATGTGTTCATGGCCGGCCGAACGGGCGGGCTCCAGTTCGCGGAGCAGCTCTCGCGCCAGGGGGTCGAGATGGGCTGGGAGACACGGCTTGTGCCGTTCGGCGCCGACGTATCGGCCCTGATCTATGCCCTGGGATTCGCCAACCGCTCGGCCCTGTCTTTCGGCAATGTCAAACCCGGCGACTTTAAGGCCAATCTCAAATACAACAAGGAGCGCATCTTCGCCTTTGTCCTGGCCCTGGGCGAGGTCGACCAGGAGAAGTACGCGGCCGCGGCAGGGGCCTTGAACTACGGCTTTCCGGTCATCGCCGATACCGACATACCGCAGATCCTGCCCACCGGCATCTGCACCTACGAGCACGTGGTTTCCAGCGTGCCGTACGAGACCATGGTGGACAAGGCGCTCGAGGTGCGGGGCTGCAAGGTCAAGATCACGAAGGTGCCCATCCCCGTGCCCTACGGCCCCGCCTTCGAGGGCGAGCGCGTGCGCAAGCAGGACACGCGTGTGGAGTTCGGCGGCAACCTGACCCCGGCCTTCGAGTTCGTGACCATGACCGACATGGACGCGATCAATGACGGCGAGATCGAGATCATCGGCCCGGACGTGGACGAGGTCCCGGAAGGTTCGGCCCTGCCCCTGGCCATCTGGGTCGAGGTGGCGGGGCGCAAGATGCAGCAGGATTTCGAGGCCATCTTGGAGCGCCAGATCCACCACCTGATCAACGGCAACGAAGGCATCTGGCACATGGGCCAGCGTGACATCGTCTGGACGCGCATCTCGAAGAGCGGCTACGCCAAGGGCCTGCGCCTGAAAGATTACGGCGAGATCCTGCACGCCAAGTTCCTGGGCAACTACCCGGCCATCGTGGACAAGGTCAAGGTGACCTTGATCACGCAACTTGACGAGGTCGAGAAGCGCCTGGCCATGGCGCGCGCCACCTACATGGAGCGCAACCGCCGCCTGGAGTCCATGACCGACGAGTCCGTGGACATCTTCTATTCCTGCCTGCTCTGCCAGTCGTTTGCGCTCAACCACGTGTGCGTGGTCACGCCCGAGCGTCTGGGGCTGTGCGGGGCATACAACTGGCTGGACGCCAAGGCCGCCTACGAGATCGACGAGAACGGCCCCAACCAGCCCGTGAAAAAGGGCGTGTGCCTGGATGCGGTTAAGGGCGTGTGGAAGGGCGTGGACGAATACGTGTACGCCAACTCGCACAAGATGGTGGACAGCGTGTGCGCCTACTCCATCATGGATAGGCCCATGACCAGCTGCGGCTGCTTCGAGGTCATCTGCGCCTACGTGCCCGAGTGCAACGGCATCATGGCCGTCAACCGCGAGTACACGGCCGACACCCCGGCCGGCATGACCTTCTCGACCCTGGCCGGCAGCGTGGGCGGCGGCCAGCAGACGCCCGGCTTCATGGGCTGCGGCAAGGTGTTTTTGACCTCGCGCAAGTTCCTGGCCGCCGAGGGCGGGCACAAGCGTTTGATCTGGATGACCCAGCGCTTGAAGAAGGAGCTGGCTGAAGACTTGAACCGCCGCTTTGCCGAAGCGGGCGCGCCCGACCTCATGGACAAGATCGCGGACGAGTCCGTGGCCACTGACCCCCACGCCATCCGGGCCCATATGGAAAAGGTCGGCCACCCGGCGCTGACCATGCCCGACATCGCCCTCTCGGCCGAGACCACTACCCCACCCGCAACGGCTTCGCCGGCCTCCACCGCATCTCATCTTTCCCCCTCGCCCCGCGCGGGAGAGGGGGGGCCTGCTTCCGAGCCTGCTGCGCCTGCCGCTCAGGAGAACGAGGGGGGTCTGAGCCTTGCCCCCGCAACCATAGCCCAGCTCAAGACCGAGCTCATGGACCAGCTCAGGCGGGAGATCAAGCAGAGCCTGACCGAGGAGATCGTCACCGAGATCATCGGCAGTCTGAGCGAGCGCTTCCTCGGCGCCAAGCCGGCCATCAGGCATGATGCGGCCGTCATCCCGGCGTGTGAGAAAAGCAGCTCCGTCATTCCGGCGAACGCCGGAATCCAGGGTTCAGATCTACCGGGTCCCGGCCGGCGCTTAGAGGATGAAAAGAAAAAACCCACGGCCGCCGAACGTTTGAACGCGGTCAAGGCCATACCCATCCGCACGGAAACCGCGGAGCTCTCCATCCACGCGGTCACCTTGGGCGGCGGCAACCGCCGCAGCCTCACCATCGGTGGGGATACGGCCATGCCTTTCCATCTCTGGGAAGGCAGCATGCCCAACCGGCCGCTGGTGGCCATGGAGGTCTTCGATACGGTAAGCCCCAAGTACCCCTCAGTGCTGAGAGATATCTGGGGCGGGCTTCTCTCAGACCCGGCCGCCATGGCAAGAGCCTGTGTCGAGAGTTACGGCGCCGACCTGATCAGCGTGCGGTTGGAAGGCACCCACCCAGAGAAGGGCGGCCGGACGCCGGCCCAGGCCCTGGACGTGGTCAAGTCCGTTCTGGCGGCCGTGGACGTGCCCATCATCGTCACGGGCACAAGCCACTTCGAGAGCAACAACGAGGTCATGAAGGTTCTCGCCCGCGGCTGCGAGGGCGAAAACCTCTTACTGAACTGGGTAGAGCAGGACAACTACCGCACCATCGCGGGCGCGGCCCTGGCCTATGGCCACAGCATCGTGGCCCAGAGCCCGATCGACGTCAACATCGCCAAGCAGCTCGTGATCCTCCTGACCGGCATGAACATCCCGGTCGAGCGCATCGTGATCGACCCGGTCACGAGCGCCTTAGGCTACGGCATCGAGTACACCTACTCGGTCATGGAGCGCATCCGCCAGAGCGGCCTGGGGGGCGATAGCATGCTGGCCTGCCCATTGATCGTCTCGCCCGGACAGGAATGCGCCAAGATCAAGGAACTGCGCGCGTCCCAAGCCGAGTTCCCAGCCTGGGGCGACCTGGCACGCCGCGCGGCCCTGTGGGAATTCAGCACCGCCAGCGCCTTGCTCTACGCCGGGGCAGGCATCCTGATCATGTATCACCCCGAGGCGGCCGTGGCGCTCAAGAGAACCATTACCGACCTCATGGATGGAAGGAGCTAAGCCATGGCCCTGACCGGACTCCAGATCCAGAAACTGCTGCCGGGAACCAACTGCAAGGAATGCGGCTCGAACACCTGTCTGGCCTTTGCCATGAAGCTGGCCGCCAAGAAGGCCGCCATCACGGAGTGCCCATACGCCTCGGACGAGGCCAAGCACACCCTGGGTCTGGCCAATGAGCCGCCGGTCAAGACCATCGGCTTAGGCCCGGAGAAGAAGCTCATCACCGGCGGCGAGACCGTGCTCTACCGGCACGACAAGACCTTTGTCAACCGCACCATTATAGCCGTGAACATCGATGACGACGCCGGGGCACAAGTTATCGACGCCGCCCTGGCGCAGGTGAAGGTCTATGCGCTGGAGCGCGTGGGCGAGACCCTGACGGTCGAGATGATCGGCCTCACCCAGCGCGGCGCCGACGCGTCGGGCTTTGCGTCCCTGGCCGGCAAGGCCTGGCAGGCCGCCGAACGGCCGCTCATCCTGCGCGGGCAGGATACGAAGGCCCTCAGCGAGGCGGCCAGGGCCGTGGCAGGCTCGGGCAGCATCGTATGTGCGCATGGCGAGGAACAGCTCGATGAGCTGCTGCCCGTGGCCAGGGAATGCGGCCATGCCGTGGCCTTAAGCGCGCCTGACCTCGACACCCTGGCGGCTTTGAGCGCCAGGCTGCGGGACGGCGGCATGACCGATTTGCTGCTGGGCTTCGAAACGCACAGCCTGGCCGAACAGTACCAGACCAACACCATTGCCAGGCGCGCGGCCATCAAGGACAACTTCAAGGCCTTAGGTCACCCGTTCCTGCACTTCGTCACCGGCGCCGACCCGTTCCAGACCACGGCCGCCGCCGTGACCGAGGTCGCCAAGTACGGCGGCGTCTGCGTGCTGCCAAGCTTTGACCCGGCTCAGCTCTCCGCACTCTTGACGCTGCGCCAGAACATCTTCACCGACCCGCAGAAACCCATCCAGGTCGAGCCCAAGCTCTACACCATCGGCGAGCCCAAGCCCGAAGCGCCCGTGTTCGTGACCACCAACTTCTCGCTGACCTTCTTCATCGTCTCGGGCGAGATCGAGAACAGCGGCATCAGCGCCTGGCTGCTCGTGCCGGAGTGCGAGGGCATGAGCGTGCTCACGGCCTGGGCCGCGGGCAAGTTCTCGGCCGCCATCATCTCCAAGTTCATGCAGGAGATCGACCTGGAAAGCCGAATCACGTCCCGCCGCATCGTCATTCCCGGCTATGTGGCATCCATCAGCGGCGAGCTCGAAGACAATCTGCCGGGGTGGAAAATCCTCGTCGGCCCGGAAGAGGCGGCGGATTTGGAAGGGTTTATAAAAAGTTTTCTGTAGAGGTCAGCCGACCAGAACTGTGCATACCTTTGTCGCTCCTCATCGTAAGCGCTGCGGAGTACGTAGAGGGGTAAACCTCGCGCCACGACTCCGGTGCTCCTCGGTCTGCTTTGTTCTGGCGTGCTGTTGAGCAAGACCGATTTGAACTTTCAACAACGTGCTAGGATAGATATTCGTGCTATAATATCAGAAGCATGATGACAGGGGTATCAGGTCCCCTCTCCCACGACCCACTTCGCGGGTTCCCCGAGGGAGGGACAGGGTGAGGGGGAACATCTTTTTAGGAGCTGCATCTGAATGACGAATTTGATTTCCGCTGAAGGCTTGCAGAAGCTCAAGGACGAATACAACCACCTCTGGACCGTGGTGCGGCCCAAGGTCGTGCAGGGCGTAGCCGATGCCGCGGCCGAGGGCGACCGCTCCGAAAACGCCGAGTACATCTACGGCAAAAAGAAGTTGACCGAGATCGACCGCAAGCTCAAGCACCTGGGCGGCCGCCTCAAAGTGCTTAAAGTCGCCGCGCCCCCGGCCAACCCCGCCAAGGTCTGTTTCGGCTGCTGGGTCACCTATGAGGAGGAGACCGGCGCAGAACGCTGCTACCAGCTCGTGGGCCCCGATGAGATCGACGTCAGCCAGGGCAGGATCAGCATCGACTCCCCCATCGGCCAGGCGCTCCTGAACAAGAAGGTCGATGACGAGGTGACGATCGGCAAGCCGAGAGGCAAGATCACGGCCTACATCACGGGCATCTATGCCGCCCGCCCATGATCCCATCCCGGAAGAAAAGGAGACGGATTTATCTTTCAGATAAAAAACCAAAAAAAATCCATCCCCTTTTCATCTCGGGATGAGTGTTAGCGCCAGTCTATCTTGGCAGGGTCACGGGGCGGTATGCGGGAGAATTTGATGGCTGGATACCCCAGTGTCATGGCGCCATGACACTGGTGATTGCGCGGGATGCCGAGCCAGTCCTTGATCTTACGATTGTAGTTGGTTGCTACATGCACGAAACCGTTGAAGCAGCATCCAACACCCAAAAGTTCGGCCATGAGCGAACAGCTGTATAGAGCCGCAGCGCATCCGAAACCGGCCGGCTGGTCCATCTTCTTGGTATGCACCAGGATCATGGCCGGGGCATGATAACAGAAGCGGTCGATGCCCTGCTTTTTGAGCTCGCCGAATTCGCGTACGATGGGGGCATACATTTTAGGTACGGCGATCAGCTCCAAGTTGCCGGTCAAATACATGAACATAAGAAAGAGCGGATTCTCGCTCAGGCTAAGGATCTTGTTAAGATAGGGCGTTACCATATCCTCCAGTGCCTGGATCTTTTCGGCTGAATCAATGACCGTATAGAAAATGTCCTGCCGGTTGCCGCCGGTGGCGGTGTAACGGCCGGCCTCGATGATCTTCTCGATCACCTCGCGATCGACTGGCTCGGGGCGGTAGTTACGCACCGAACGCCGCGCCGAGAGGAGCATCTGCAACGCCTCGGGCTTGGGCAAACGTTTTTTCTCGATCCGCTGCGGCTCGACATCACGGTGTTCCGGATCGACAAAGGCGCCTGCCGGGCAGACTGCCAGGCAGTGGCCGCATTTTATGCAGAAGGATGTTGGGTCAGCGCTGATTACTGATTTTTTATCCCGCAGCACAAAGATCTTGGCCGGGCATACTTTGACGCACAGGCCGCAACCAGTGCATTTTTCCGGTATGGTCTCAGGCGGTATACGTCTGAATCCATCCTCAATGGCCTGCATGGCCGCCATGGTCTTCTCAAAAAGGCGCATAGGGATTCCTCCTCTCATCAGTACGCGTGCTTCCCACACGTACGCGCTGCAATAAAAAACACCTCCCGCTGGTTGTGAGAGGTGCTCTTCTGCGGGGCATTGCCAGGTACTCCGGATGATAACCTCATGAACATTGATCGGTTTGTCCAGGATGGTATTCCTTTTCCTCATCGCCGTCGCCATGGTTTTCTATCCTTGAATAATCCTCATCCTAAAAAGGAAACTGAGGCGTCACCCATAGGTGGACCCTTATCCTGTCCACCTTTTCTCCCTGCAATACCGGGCATCCCGGCTTCACGCCCTTTCTGGCAAGGCTCCCCTCATGCCTTCTCGCGGTGCGTCAATCCTGCATGCCGCTCAAGAACATCCGTTCGTAGATGCGGCTCTTCAAAGAATCCGGCAAATGCATCAGGCAGCGTGAGCCGAACCGGGCAAGGGGGTAAGGGATGTGCTTCCGATGGAAGGTGATGCCCTCCACCCAGGCATACCCCTCCACGGGCGGCTCCTTTCGGGCCAGGTTGACCATCTGGCCGTTGGCCCACAGGGCCATGCCCTTGACCTCCAGGATGCGGCGTTGACAGTGCCACTGGAATTGTCGCTGACCATGGTCCATGGTTACATCCACCCTGGCGGGGTAGCCTTGGGGCGCCCAGGTCACGGCCACGGCGTTCTCCGTCGGGGCAGTGACCTCGGTGCCATCGACGGCGAAGCAGACATTCCAGTTTTCCGGGCCTGAGATGACCACGCCGTAGTCGGTCGATCCGTCCCGGTAGCGATTGGCCCACACTAGCCACAGGTCTTCAAAGAACAGGAACCCCTTGCTCTGAAACCAATCCATGCCGCGCGGCAGCCAGGCCTGATCCAGGGACCCATACCCGGACACCCGCTCGCCGCGGATGGTCCCGGTGCAGCGGAAGACCTCCGCGGTGTAGTAGAGCCCCTCCTTGATCCGGACGCCCGGGAAGTAATAACTCAAGGCCGGGCCGAGCGACTCGAACTCGAGGTCAACGACCCCACCCTCCTCGCGCCAGTGGATCTTGTGGACACCCAACTGGATCTCGAAACTGTGCCTCGCGGGGTAGGACTTGACGATGGCCGCATCCTTGCCGTCAATCCGGTCGAAGGCGATCTTGCCCGTATAGAGCTTTTTGAAGAGCCGGGTCGATACGCCCGCGAGATCGTCGCGCATCGTGAAGGATATGATGATGTTGGAATGGGTCTTTTCATACCCCCGCACCAGGCCATAGCGCTTGCCGCTGGCCGATTGCAGGGAGGCGCTGAGCCAGCCCTCATCCCATAACAACCCCTGGCGGGAGGTGGTCCTGAAATAATCGTCGATCGAGCCTGGCACAAACGGGGTGACGATGACCTCGCGGCCATAATCCTGGAACAGTGACTGATTGGAATATTTCAAGCCCGGTGCACAGGCGCTCAAGCCCAAGGTCACCGCGATAGCCAGGATAACGACGCTCTGCTTCATTCCGAGACCTCCGCTATGGCCCTCATGGAAAGGTATGGGATCAGGGCTTGCGTTATTTCGCGCTGCACCAGGATGGGCGAATACAAGACCTGCGGCCACTCAGTTGCATCGGGCATCGCCTACCTGGTCAGCTGATGCGGCCTCGGCTTCAGGCATGCCGGCCCCGTTGGTCTGCCGGTCCAGCCAGTCGCCGATATACGGGTAGGTCACGTACGGGGCATTGAGTCCGTCGGTGATGTCGAGATGCGCCGAATTTGGGATCAGATGGTATTCGTCGCCTGGGTTGGGGGTCTTGGCCTCCATCAGCATCCCAACGATATCCTGGGCATGCACCATGGCCCCGGAATAGGACATGACCGCGAGAGTGGGCAGGGTGAGCAGCTGCATATGCCGGTCATAATAGTAATACCCATCCTTGTCCGGGTCCGGTTTCGGGCCTTTGGCCACGTCTTTGTTCTCGATGCCGTTTTTCCAGAATTCCCTGATCCTATGGTTCAGGGCGATGTCTCCCCATTGGCCCAGGCCGCGGATATAGGCGCCCGAGGCCGCGTAGCGGATGAAATAGTCGGTAACATAGGGGTGCGAATTATACATGAACCAGAAATTCTGTACGGACATGAGACCCTGCTTCCGTGCCTGCAACTCGGAATGCCGGTTGATATGATTAAAGTATTTGTCGATGAAGAAAGCCGTGATGTCACTGTCGGTGACATACCGGTTGAGTCCATTGTCCAAGGCGCTGTCCAGATCGAGGTGGTCCGGCTTGCCGAAGGCCTTCCACATGCAATAGGTATCAATCGATGTGGGAAGGATCGGCGTGAGCCCCGGGTCGATTGCGATATAGCCCTTGATCAGGGCATTGCGCGAGCGGGCGAGCTCGGGGTTCGATCTGACATGCGGGATATACCCCGCCTTGGCCCCATCTTCGAGCTCCTTGGGATCGAAGTAGGCCCCCTGGAGATAGGCATGGCAAACGAAGCCGCCGGTGCTGTGGCCGCCGATGAACGGCCGCTTCCCCGTTTCGGCGACCACCTTCTTGACGCAGGCATCCGCGTCCAGGATGCCCCAGACATCGTTATTGGTCAGCATGTTACCCATATCGCTTCTAAACTCTCCGCGGCCCGTACCGCGGTAATTGGCCAGCCATACATCGTAGCCTTTCACCCAGAGATAATGCGCCAGACTGTAATAGCGCATGGGATCCGCCTTGATGTAGGGGTCGTCTTTGGCCCATGGGGCCAGCGGGATGGGCAGGGTCATATCCTTATAGTCGTCCCGGCGCTCTTCGGGGGTGTGGGTGAGGTAGATGTTCATGTTGCACATGATGCCGGTAAAGAGCAGTATGGGTTGGGCCCCATTTCGAAAAGCAGCCTCCGGGGCGGGCCGGTACCGCTTCATCTTGAGCGTCACGCCGTCATCGGTTTCTGCCGTATAAAGGCCGTCGGCGGCCGAAACGGGCTGGGCAACCCATAAAAAGAAGAGAAAAATACCGACTACGGTCAAGAGGCGTCTGCTTGCTGTATTCATGGCGGATTCTCCTTCTTTAGTTACGCATTGTGAATTAAACTACCAAACTGACAATGTGTCAACTATAATGGGATCAACACGCATTATCATTGCCATGGGCGCCCGCCTCGATTTTCCAGATGAGCGCTACAGCGTTGAGTATGAAGCGGTTTGGATGGCAGCCGCACACCTCTTCATGAGGCGGATTCATGACGGCGTGATTAATATAAAGGGGCTGCGTCTCCAATCATCCCTTCATTTTCCTCCCAGAGGCTCTTCCACCCATAGTGGAACGGCCTTGATGCGCATCATCATCAGATTGCGCTTATGAAAAGGTTTTAGCCCCTGAAGAATGGACAAAACCTCCCGACGGGTAGGGTCGGCATACCAGGAGGGCGGCCGCGATGGACACCGCAGCCTTCGGCATCGTGGGAAATACCTGTCCCATCCGGTTTGAATGACAGCTCGGCGCCACGGTTGGTTGTAAATCGGGCGATGAACGCAGTGGTGGAAATGCGCCTTTTTACCGGCCAGGCGCGCAATTTCATACGGTTTGAGCTGGACAATATTATAGCCGCAACACGCAAGGCAACGGTTGCAGGAAAACCAGACGAGGCTGGCGGCGGTTGTCGATCCATTTGGGCCCTGACCAACATACCGTATTGGTTTTATTGATTGCGTCGTATGGCACGGGCAAGCCCTACTGGCCCATGGAACTCCATGGGGCGAGGAGGCACCTTCGCCGGAATCCCCTGAGGCTCATTCCTCATGAATGATCAGCCTCCCCTTCTCTTCCGTCTTTGATCCGCCGCGCGGCAAGGTGATGACGATCCTGGTCCCGGTCGGTCCCTGATCTGGATCGGCGTTCGATTCGACCTCCATGGTCCCGGCATGCGCCTTGACCGCGGCATAGGCCAGAGGAATCCCCAATCCGATTCCCGCGGGTTTGGTGGTAAAGTACGGGATGAAGATCTGATCCATGTTTTCCGGGGGTATGCCACGCCCCGTATCTTTCAGCGTGATAACGATGCGCTGTCCGTCGTCCTTGGCATCAAGAGACAACTCGCCCCCGGAAGGCATGGCCTCCACGGCATTGGTTTCCAGATTCACCAGGGTTTCAAGGACCAGCGCCCGATCGATCCAGGCCATGGTGTCGGCGAGATTCAGAGAGAGCGTGATGGCGATGTTATCCGGCGCATTGAGGCGCGTCAGGCTTTCCTCGATTACCTTGCCGATATCCGAAGGGCGGCGCGGTGTCCTGTTCAGCGCGAGATTTCCACCCCTGCTGTTGATGGAGGGTTCTTCTTTCATCGCTTCTCCGATTTTTTTTGTATACCAGACTTGTCGGCAAAAAATAACCGCATCATCGGTACCACGCCTAGTCCCTGATCCACCATCCGCCCGTACGATGTGATGTCGACAAGCGAAAAAACGGTAAGGACAGGTCCCGCTCTTGCCGAGACCGGTTCTTGGAGTTTTCCCTGTCGCCGCGGGCACGCATGGGGCCATGAAAAACACACAGGTTAAGGGATCCTTGATTATACTTTGAGCCGAGACAGCCTTTATGCTATTCTATCGCAATTCGATGCGGCTGAGAGGTAATTAACGATGGGATATGCTCCGGACGAGAATAAACCCGCACCTTCCATGCGAAGGGATGTCCTGGAAATAAAGAGCCGCCTGTTCGATCTGTTCGTGGTGCATACCGAAACAGGGTATTGTATTCAGCAATGTTCCAACGAGCAACTCTGGGAAATCAAGAGCGCCATGGAGGAAATCAGGCGCGTCCTGTTGCAATACGCCCCGGCCGATACGATGCCTCCATCGCTCCTGCTCCTGGACGAGTTCATCAATGTGTATTCATTGGCGACCATGCCGTTGCTCTTCGGTCAGGAGAGGCTCCCTTATCCGCGCCCGATATACGCTGTGCTCATCCAAGCCGCACTGCTGGCGGGAAAGCTGGAATCGCCGGATTGGATATTGGATAAACTGGTCGGGACCCACATCATCTACAATGAGGCCGGGTATATCATCGGCTCCAAAGGCAGCATGGGCGGGTATAGGGCAGAAGAGGTCGCGGGCAAGCATTTCACGGAATTCATTATTCCCGCACAAATCCCGAAGGCATCGGAGCAGTTTGTGAATCTGTTCAAGGGGAAGCGCGGTTCGCATTCGTATCTGTTGCGACACAAGGATGGCAGCACCGGCTGGCATACACTACACTGCCATCCTTACATAACCAATGAAAAGTTAACGGTATTGTCCGCCATCCAGGATGGATACAGCTCCGATTACATCGAAGGATGAACCCCCATAAAGGAATGAGCGTGTATGTTTGAAGACATGTTCTGGCCCTGGGCCGCAAGAAAGGCGGAACCACCCACTCTACCCAAGGAATTGTTCGAGATAAAGAGTGAGCACTTTCAAGAAGTGTTCGTGCATACCCAAACCCGCAATACCGCGCTGTGCTTCAGCGCCGGCCAGATCCTGGAAATCAGGAAAGGTCTTCAGGAGATCCAAGGCGTGATCATGCGGCATGTCCCGGAGGATAAGCGGCAAGTGCCGTTGTCCCTGCTGAATGAATATCTCGAGACGCTTCATCTTGCCGCCCTGGCGTCATCCTTCGGAAAGGATGGTCTCTTTTACCCGCGGCCCTTATACAACTCGCTTTTCATGGCCGCGAACGAGTCCAACCACAAGGATGCTCCGGCCTGGATACTGGAGCACATGATCGGAACCCACCTCCTGTACGATGAAAACGGCCGGATCCTGCAGGCGAGCGGCACCATTGCCGGACATGCAAAGGAAGAGATCGCCGGATCGTATATCTTTGATTTTATCGTACCGGAGCATATTCCCGCTGCCTTTGAACCGTTGGGGGACCTCTTGAGATGCATCAACATCGAACACACCTGTCTTCTCAAGGCCAAGGACGGATCACGGCAATGGTATACCTTCTACTGCCATCCGTACAGGAAAGGCGATAAGGTCTTCATCCTTGCCGCGGCCAAGGCAGGTGGTTCATCCGGAGAGCGCATGTGATGCGCCGGAGGGCACACTGTGGGGACCAGGCTTCTCCCTGTGACAGGTCGTGTCGATTGCCCGTATCCGCACCCCTTGTTCCCTCTCAGCCGGAGCCCCGCGTACGCAACCGCGCTATGAGCTCGCGACGATGATTCCGCCGATGACGACAAAGCCTGCCCCGAGCATCAGCTTCAGGGCCTGCACGTCCTTCCATTCAGCAAGGAAAACCAGCCCGATGAGCACGGTGATCAGGGTATTCATATTGTACAGGGGCGCCAGCTTGGCAACCGGCACCCCGTAGCGCGTCAATGCCAGGGCGACCATCCCGGCCGCGACGGCCCAGGTCATCCCCACCAGCGCGGCAAAAGCCCCCGAACGCAGCGATATGTTCCTGTCCGGGACCAGGAGATAGTAGCACACTCCAACCAGGGTAACCGATATCCCGATGCATACGAGATACAATCCGGTCCCGATGCCGGCCTGATTGCTCGATTTGGTAAACGCCCCCGATATGCCGAAAAATACCGCCGGGATAATCCCCCCCAGAAGCATTGCCCAATATGATGGTGTCATCCTTTTTTCCTCAGCAACAAGTTTTTCCGGTCGGGACGACGGACCAGGCGGTCGGCCCTGCGCCCTTCCCTTCACAGGTGATATGGCACAGAACAGGGCCCATGGCACGCACTTTGCGGAAGACTTCAACTCCAGGCTCAGGACCCGCACCCCTTCTTGCCCGAACAGGGCATCTGCCCCGCAGCCGGGGCGCCAAAGAGGCCCAAAACGCGAGAGGCCATTGACATGCGCACCGCTTCTGTGGTGTTCTTTGGTGAACACTGGTTGGATAGCGCCATACCATCACCCCATATTCTGCATTGTCTATGACATGGTAAGGGAGGAGGCACCTCAGCCCATGAATCTGAAGGACAAACGCGTGGTGGTCATCGGGACCGGCATCGGCGGATCCGGCATCGCCGCCCTGCTTGCCAAGGAGGGGGCCGACGTGCTGGTCCTGGAGCGCAACCCCTACCCCGGAGGCAAGGCGGCCACCTTCGAGCGCGAGGGCTTTCGCTACGACACCGGGGTGCATTGGTTGGCGCGGGGCGAGCAGGGCCCCTTGGGCGTCATCAGGCGCGCGGTAGGAGGCGGCTTGCGCTTCAAGGCGCTGGAGCCGGCCATGTGCGTAGGCGTAGGTGGCCGCAAGACCCTGCTCAAGCAGGACATGGTCAGTCGGGCTGAACTGGGGAGGGTCTTCGATGAGCTGGGGGTGCACAGCGAAAACCGCGCCGGGGCGTTCGCCTTCTTCGAAGACGTCATGAGGCCGCGCACCGAGCAGCAGCTCGCAGAACTGGACGACCTTCCCCTCTCCGACTACCTGGCCCGCTTCACCGGCGATCCTCAGTTCTTTCTGTTTGTCGCGGGGTTTATCGGCATGTACCTGGTTGTGTCCCCCAAGCACGCCTCCACGGCGGAGTTTCTTATCTGCTTCGCCGGTGAGGCCCGCGCGCGCAACCTCTGTTATCCGATCGGCGGCATGGACGCCATAGCCAAGGACTATCTCGATGCCCTGAAGAGGATGGGCGGCGAGGTCCGTTTCGATACGAAGGCGGCGCGGGTTGTGGTGGAGGGGGGCAAGGCCGCCGGGGTTGAGACCGCTGCCGGCGAGATCATCCCCGCCGACCTCGTCATCAGCAACAGCGGCCTCAAGGAGAGCATCGAGCTGGCGGGCCGCCGCCACTTTCCCGCCGGCTATCTCGAAACGGCCGACAAGCTGCGCCTCTCCCTGGGCGCGGTGAGCGTCAAGTATGCCCTGGACGCCGAGGTGGTATCGCCTCACCTCACCTACTACTTCCCTACGCCGGACCTGCTCGATACCCAGACCGGCATTTTCTGCCCGGTGCCATCGGCCGCGGACCCCGCCCTGGCCCCTCCGGGCTGCCAGATGGTGCTGGCTGGCGCACCGGCGCCCGCCGGACTGGATGATCCCGACAAGGCCGATCGAATCTCGCAGGCCATCCTCGACAAGATCGAGAACACGATGCGCCACCTCTTCCCGGACATCGAACGGCACGTGGTATGGAAGCTGCGCACCAATACGCGCTACACCGCCGGTATCTCCGGCCGCTTCAGCGGCGAGGTGATCGGCGCGGCCCAGAGCTGCTTCCAGGTGGGCAGGAACCGTCCCGCCAACCGCACACCCATCGAAAACTATTACCTGGTCGGTTCGGACGCGGGCGGGCGCGGCGTAGGGACGGAGATGGCCGCGCAAAGCGCCCTCAATCTCTGGCGCCAGCTCAAGGGGTGAGTCCGCTGAGGTCATACCCCGCAGCCGGGATGCAAAACGGCAACAAAAGGGGGCGTATCCGATCTCATCGGTCGATAATCGCGAAGATTACCGTACGTTATAGGCGCGATTGAATAGAACCTGTGTTTCTTCTTGACCGTGGTGGGATGGCATGATACCCGCAAGTTAGCGCTTACACACCATCTGTCCGGCCATGCGGCTGGTCGAGGAGGTATTTGCTTGAACGTTGTCGTTATCGGAGCCGGCGCGGCCGGCTTGGCGGCTACATATGCCCTGCGCAAGGCCGGGGTGGATGTCACCACCTTTGAATCCCGGAATGAGGCCGGCGGTCGGGCCTACTGCTACGAAAAGAACGGGTTTATCTTCGATACCGGGGCGCAGTTCATGGCCAAGGTGTGCACGACCCAGCTCAGGCTCTGCCGGGAGATGGGGATGGAGGATCAGGTCTTCTCCTTCGGCCTGAAGACCTCCCATTGGCGCGACGGCAAGATCTATACCATGCCCACGGCCGGGGATCTGCGCAAGTTCCTGAAGGAACTGCCCGAGTTGTTTCAGTTCCGGGGCATGCCGCTGCGCGTGTATCCGCAGATGGCGCGTCTGGGATTCCAGATGTTCAAACGCTATATGAACGTCGATGTCTCTACCATGAACCCGGAATGCCTCCTTGACCTGGGCGATATGAGCGTGGCCGACTTCACCTTGCAGTATGGGGGCAAGGAGGCCCTGGACTGGGTCATGGCGCCCATGGTGGGAGGGCTCACGCTGGGCGAGCCCGAGGAGGTCTCCATCCCCCACATCATCGGCCTGATGGGACTCTACGAGGGTCTTCTGCTGCTGCGCCGGGGCATCGGTTCGCTGCCGGCCGCCCTCTACGAGCACTGCAAGGCTTCCATCAAGCTCAAGACCCCGGTCAAGAAGGTGGTCATCGAAAACGGTGCCGTGCGCGGGGTGGAGACCGCGGAAGGCTTTGTCGCGGCCGACCATGTCATCTGCGCCACCACCGCATCCAAGGCACTGGGTCTCATGCCCGACCTGCCGGACGGCATCCGCAAGCCCCTGGAGACCGTGAAGTACAGCACCACGGTGCATGTCATGCTGGCGCTCAAGAAGCGCATGCTGCCCAAAGGGGTCTATATCATGACCATGCCGCGCTCGGCCGGGAGCTTCATGCCGGCCCTGAACGATTGCAGCGAGAAGTCGCCATGTGTCGCCCCCCCGGGGACCGGCCTGTCGCACTGCTGCACCTATGGTCGGCGCGCCCGGGAGATGCAGACGCTCCCGGACGGCAAGATCGTGGACATGACCATCGAGGAGCTCGGGCGATTCGTGCCCATCCGCAGCGAGGACGTCCTCATGACCGAGGTGGTGCGCTGGGACGAGGCCATCTGTCTGGAGGCCCCCGGAGAGTTCCCGGCCATGTACTGCCTGAAGCGCAACCACCTGCGCGATGTCAAGGGGCTGCACCTGGCCGGCGAGTACATGTATCTGATATCCTGCGTGGAGGGCGCTTTGCGCAGCGGCGAGGACGCGGCCGCGGCCGTTCTTGCCTCTCGGCAATGAACGGGCTGCGAGGAGCAAGAATGCTAACCTTGAAAGCGCAGGCGCAAAATCACTTGAGAAGAGAGGGCACATGAAGATCATCGTCGTAGGGGCCGGGCCCGCGGGCTTGGCCGCAACCTATCAACTGAAAAAGCAGGGAATGGACGTCACCACCTATGAAGGCTCGCCCTATGCCGGCGGCCGGGCCCGCGGCTACTTCAAGAATGGCTACCTGATCGATGTGGGCGCGCAGTTCGCGGGGCCGTTCTACACCACCACCGTGGCGCTGATGCGCGAGCTGGGCGAGGCCGAGGAGTTGCACCCCTTCAAGTTCAAGACCGGGGTCTGGCGTAACGGCAAGCTCTATCCCATGACCACCAGCATGTCGCCCAAGGATCAGCTCGCGAATCTGCCCGATCTGCTGCGGTTCAGAGGCGCAAGCCTCAAGACCTCGGTCCAGTCGCTCAAGATGTTCCCGGGACTGGCCAAGCTTTACCGCAAGGTCGATTATGCCAACTGGGATTTCAGCCGCCTGCTCGACATGGACCACCTGAGCGTGGCCGACTATACCCTGCAGCATGGCGGCAAGGATGCCCTCGAATATCTCTTCCAGCCCCTGACGGCCTACCTCACCCTGGGCGAACCCGAAGAGGTGTCCATGTCGCATTTCCTGGCCATCTGCGGCTTCTTCGTGCAGGGTATCTGGTCGTTCGAACGCGGTATCGGGCAGGTGTGCCGGAGCTTGCACGCGGCCTGTGAGGACAAGGTCAAGCTCTCAACCCCGGTCAAACGCATCGTGATCGAAGAGGGCGCGGTCAAAGGGGTCGAGATCGACGGCGGCCTAATCGAGGCCGACGCCGTTATCTGCGCGGTCTCTTCCGTGGACGCCCTGAAGATGATGCCCAACCTGCCCGAATGCATGCGTCAGTGCCTGCACACGGTCAAGTACAGCAGCACGAGCCACATCACCTTCGGCCTGGAGAAGCGGCTCCTGCCCGACGGCTGGTATTCGCTGGTGATCCCGCGCAGCGCCGGGTTCGTCACCACCGGACCGGTCGACTCGTCGGCCAAATCACCCTATTACACCCCGGGCGGCAAGGGCGGCCTGGTGCACTGCCTGACCTACGGCAAGAAGGCGCAGGCCTACATGCGGACCCCGGACGCCGAGCTGAAGCGGATCATGATCGAGGATATCCGCCGCGTCATGCCGCAGATGCCGGACAAACCGCCCCTGGCCGAGGTCCATCGCTGGAACGAGGCCGTCTGCCTCCAGTCGCCCGGGCAGTACCCCGCTGTTCTCAAGCTCAAGAACGAGTATGCCCGCGAGGTGCGCGGACTCTTCCTGGCCGGCGATTACATGTCGCTGTTCTCTTCGGTGGAGGCAGCCCTGCGCAGCGGTCTGTACGCGGCAGGCATGGCCGTGACTCAGTAAAGCGTAAGCGTTTATTGGTATCATGCCATCCAACGGATACCATGCGGCCGTGCTGATCGTGGTCTTGGCTTTTCTCGTCCGGTCGTGAATCGCAGTACACGATACCCGCTTGATTGGGGATGCCTGCCTTGGAACGCAGGGGTATATCCGGGATAGGCTGACCGATCTGTTCCTGGTTTATGCTGTGGCGCTCATCCTGCTCACGAAGCTGCGTCATCATTTGGATACCTGGTCAAAGCGCTGCGGCGTCGCGGGGAAGAATACAACCGCTCTCCATGAGACTGGCGACGGCGGATTCATATTCGCGGATAGCAGCGATGCCTTGGGCGGTTGTCTGAGAAATGTTTTTTATGATATCGTTTTATGAAGCGAGGTCTTTCAAGACATGAAGAAACTAGTCACGGGCGCGACCGGATTCATCGGTTCGGCAATCACGCGGGAGCTCATCAGGGAAGGGAAAGAGGTCAAGGTCTTCATACGCGAAACCAGCAATACCCGCAACATCGACAACCTCGCTGTCGAGAAGGCGTATGGGGATATCCGCGATGGCGATTCCATGAAACGGGCGCTGAAAGGGTGCGACACGCTCTATCTGACGGCCGCCAACTTTGCGCACTGGGCGCCTGACCCAAAAGTGCTCTACGAGGTCAATGTCGGCGGCACCAAGGCATCCCTCAAGGCGGCCCTCGACGCCGGGGTCGAGAAGGTCGTCTATACCAGCACCAACAACGCCATAGCGGCCAGCGGCCCCGTTCCTGCCGATGAAGAGAAGGCCTTCAATTACTGGGAAGCCCGGGACCACTATTCCATGTCCAAATATATCGCCGAGAATGAGGCCAGGATCTTTGCCATGCGGGGGCTGCCGCTTGTCATGGTCAATCCCACATTGGTCATCGGCGTGAACGACATAAAACCCACGCCGTCGGGGCAAATGATGATCGATGTCGTTAATCAGAAGATGCCCGGCTACATCGATGGAGGGATAAACATCATCGATGTCGAGGACGTTGCCCGCGGCCATATCCTGGCCGCGAAGAAGGGCCGCGTGGGCGAACGGTATCTGCTCGGCAACCGCAACATCACGGTGCATGATTACCTGAAGCTGATCGCGGATATCGCGGGGGTCAAGGCACCGGCTATCAAATTACCATACCATCTTGCCCTGGCCGTAGGATACTTCTTCGAGTTGGGCGCATTGATCACCAGGAAACCCCCGGTGGTCACCGCGAGCGAAGTGCGGATCGGCAGGATGACGGAGTGGTATGACTGCTCCAAGGCGATCAACGAACTCGGCCTGCCTCAGACGCCGATTGAGATGACCATCCAAAAGGCCTTGAACTGGTTCAAGGAGAATGGATACCTTCGCAAATCGTAAAGATAACGCGTCGATTCATCCAAGGGCCCAGGCGACATCGATCGCCACGGACCGTCATCCACGCTGAGTAAAGGCTGAAAGAGCTCAGAATGGTCTCTGAAGACATGTTCCCGTTGCCCCGACATCGCGCGTGGTTCTCCGGATCATGTCGACGGCCTCATCATCAACCCGGTGAAAGCGGAACCGACGAGGTTGAGCACCGCCGCCGATGTCTTCAGGCCGCCTGCCCCGTCAGCGCCGGACAGACATCCCTCCCTTGTCATGGCCATCGCTTTTTGACGCTCATGATGGTAGTATTCGACGACATGCCATAATAAAAACCAACCACGATTCCAGGCAGAAGAATAACATCCGAGCGATTCGAGGTCGGAGACAAGCAACGGGTTCAGTCACCAATAAACACATGACAGGAGGCCTGACGATGAGGATGGAAAAGAGAAGCATGGCGCTCTTCACGGTCCTGGTTCACCTGGCGCTGAGCGGTTGTGCGTTGCAACCCGGGTTGTACGGTCTGGACGCCGAGCTCACGGAGCAGGAAAAGAGCGAACCGGAGGCGAAATACTACACCCCGGTCTTCGCGCCCCTGCCCCCGGAGGTCGAGGAGGCGCTCGCCGAAGGACCGGTGGACCCCGGCCGGGCCCTGAGGCTCGCGGACATCAAGGACCTGATCAAGCCGGGTTACCTCGCGGTCGAGAACGGCTATTGCGTCAACCCGGACAGGACCGGATTCGTGGCGGTCAAGACCGACATGCCCGGCGTCACCGCGGACATGATCCAGTGGTGGTTCTGGTGGCACGCCGAGAAGGACATCCGCTACAAGATCTGGTGCCCCGGCGACCATTACGCCATCAGCGTCAAGAACAGGGACCAGGCGGACGACACGGCCCTGAGCTACGAGCAGCGCCGCGTGAACAACACCCACTACCCCTACGAGGACACCGGGACCGGGGTCTTCCAGCTCTCCATCCGCTTTGTACCCCCGGAGACACTCTTCGGCTGCGACCCGACCAAAGACAGCGCGACCAACGGGATCGAGGCCGTCGTATGCGCCGTCGTAGGCTACAAGGTGGGGATGGTCACGGTCGAGCATACCTACATGACCCATGTCTTCCGCCGCACCCCCGGCGGCCTGGAGCTGAGGAGCCGTTTCTGGCCGGGATCGGCGCTCAAGAGCGAGGGTTTGCGCAAGATGACGATCGACCGTGACGTCGTCAAGGGGTTGGCCTACCACTGCGCGCGCGAGTTCAGCCATCTGGCCGGGTTCCTGCCGGAGATCTACCAGGAAATGAGATAGGCCGGCGTATGCGCCTCCATCGGCCTGCTCGGTTCCTGGCCGGGATAGGGCAACGGGCGCGGAGCGTGCGCGGGGTCCGACCTTCCCGAGGGCAGCAGGCATCGGGAAGGCTTGATACGACTCCCTGCCCAAGCACCCCGCCACGAAGGCAACCGGGCTTAACGGGCAGGTGCCATGGTCGGGTCTGCCGCCGGCGTTTCCGGCATGACGGCCGAGGGGATGAGCGGTCCGCCGGCGCGTCCGCTCAGCTTGTCGAGCCAGTCGCCGATATAGGGAAAGGTAATGTAGGGCGCGTTGAGCCCGCAGATAATGTCCACATGGGCCGTATTGGGGATGAAATAGTACCTGTCGCGCGGGTCCCTGGTCTTGGCCTGCATGAGGAGCTTGATGGTATCGTCGGCGGCTGACAGGGCACCCGCATAGGACAGGATGCCGAGCGTCGGAACGCTGATCAGGTTCATGTGCTCGTCATAGTAGTAATAACCGTCCGCGCCCGGGTTCGGCTCCGGCCCCTTCACCACATCCTTGTTTTCGGCGCCGTTCTTCCAGAATTCACGCATGCGGCTGTTCAGTCCTATGTCGCCCCATTGGCCCAGACCGCGGACAAAGACGCTGCCGCATCCATACTTGGCGAAGTAATCGGTGACGAACGGATTGCAATTGTTCATGTTCCAGAGATTCAGGTAAGGGGTCCAGTAGCCGCGCGTATCGGGCCGGAGGTCGTCGGCGTTGATGTCATTGAAAAACCAATCGACGAGGCCAGCCACCATCATGGAGTTCCTGGTAAGGGGAACCACCCTGCGGGTCAGGAGCTGCTCGATATCCCAGTATTCGGCCCGGCCGAATTTCTTCCACATGAACCTCGTGTCGATCTTGCCCGGGACCCAGGGGGTCGTGCCGGGCACGAGAGCGATGTAGCCCTTGACGAGCTTGTTGCGCTCGGCCGCCAGCGCGGGGTTTGATCTGACATGCGGGATATATCCGGACTTATACCCCTCTTCCAGTTCAGCCTGGTCGAAATAGGCGCCCTGAAGATAGGCCTGGCAGGCGAAGCCGCCGGTCGAATGCCCGGCGATGAAGGGGGTGATACCCGTTGCGGCGATGACCTTCTTCACGCACGGGTCCACGTCCAAGACGCCCCAGGCGTCATTGGCGTGCAGGGTGCTGCCCCGCTCGCTCTTGAGCTCACCACGGCCCATGCCGCGGAAGTTGGCCAGCCAGACATCATAGCCCTTGAGCCACAGGTAATGCGCCAGGCTGTAGTAGCGCAGCGGGTCAGCCTTGATGAAGGGGTCATTCAGCGCCCATGCCGCCAAAGGGGAAGGCAGCACGATCTTGGCATAGTGCTTTTTGTTCTCTTCCGGTGTGTGCTCCAGATAGACGTTCATGTTGCACAGGATCCCGTGGAAGAGCAGCACGGTCTGGGCCCCCTCACGAAAAGGCGCTTCGGGGGAGGGACGGTAGCGCAGCATCTTGAGCGTTATACCGTCGTCGGTGGTGACCGCATGGACATCCTCGGACGCCGCCAGGGGCAGTGCTGCGCCCAGCAGGGCAAAAACCATGCACCAGATGAGCAGACATGACCGTGTTCTGAGACGCATCCCATACCTCCAGGAAAGAGAATGACGAACGTGAAACCCGGGAAAAGGCGCCGCCCCGCCTGCGTGGCCGGCGGATGAGCTTGGTCTCCAATCCCCGTGGGGCTGCCTCCAGCCGGTTCGTCTCAATGCTGCGGTTAGAAAACCACACCTGCTGAACCTATGCAATCTGAAAGCGACGGGTCCAATTTGTCTTGACCCCGCCAGGCCTTTGTCCTACTATGCGCAAAAAGGATGGAAGCGGCCCTTGGCCCAGGCTCACCGGCACCACGATAAGGGATTATGGAAAAATCGGCCTCGATGATTCTTAACGCAAGTCCGGGTCTCCAGGACACCCCCCTAAACATGCAGGCACACCCGGTTTCGCACGAACGCCTGCAGGAGCTGGCAGCGCTGGAGTCCTCCATCTTGGACGCCATCCCGCAGGCCATCGTGGGCCTGCACAACCGCCGCATCATATTCGCCAACAACGCGGTCAAGGATACGTTCGGCTGGCATCGCGATGAGCTGATCGGCCGGAGTGTGACCGTCTTTTATCGCAACAGGAAGGAATCCTCCGAGATCGCCCGCTATTTCTATACCACCCTCGAACGCCAGCGGACCTTCGTGGTCGAGTTCCCCTGCCGCCGCAAGGACGGAGCGGACATCCTGTGCCGCATGCGGGCCGCCCGCATCGGCGAGAGACTGGTCGAGGGCCGCATCGTCATCACCTATGAGGACATCACGGTGCAGAAACGCGCCGCCCTGGAGCTCGAACGCTCGCGCGAACAGCTGCGCAGCCTCTCCGCCCACCTCCAGTCGGTGCGCGAAAAGGAAAGCACCCGCATCGCGCGCGAGATCCACGATGAGCTGGGCCAGTCGCTCACGGCGCTTAAGATGGACGTCTCCTGGCTGACCAAGCAGCTGCCGGCCGGATGCACCGCCCTGCTCGAAAAGACGAGGCGCATGGCTCAGCTCGTGGATGCCACCATCGACAGCGTCCATCGCATCAGCACGGAGCTGCGGCCCATCATCCTGGATGATCTGGGCCTGAAGGCCGCCATGGAGTGGCAGGCCTCGGAGTTCCACCACCGCACCGGCATCCGCTGCGACATGGCGGTGGACGACGTGGATACCATCTCCAGGGAGCTGGCCACCAACCTCTTCCGCATCTTCCAGGGCACGCTCACCAACGTGGCCAGGCATGCCGGGGCCACGACGGTCAAGGTCCGCCTGAAACAAACACGCAGCGAGCTCTGTCTTAAGGTGGCCGACAACGGCAAGGGCATCACCGTTCAGCAGATCGAAGACCCCCAGTCCTTCGGGATCATGGGCATCCGCGAACGGGCCACGCTGTGGAACGGCAGCGTCCTGATCACGGGCAAGGCCAGACGCGGCACGACCGTGACCGTCCGGATACCCCTGCCTGAGGAGTACATGCCCTCATGATCCGCATCCTGGTGGCCGACGATCACGCCGTGGTGCGCGAGGGGGTCAAGCAGATCCTGGCTGGGCTGGATGACATGGTGGTTCAGGGCGAGGCCGCCAACGGACAGGAGACCCTGGACAAGCTGAATCAGGGCCACTACGACGTGGTCCTGCTCGACATCTCCATGCCCGGCCGCAGCGGCCTGGAGATCCTCGAAGAGATCGTGGGGCATCGCCCCCGGCTGCCGGTGCTCATCCTGAGCATGCACCCCGAGGAGCAGTATGCCGTGCGGGCGCTCAGGGCCGGCGCGGCCGGGTACCTTACCAAGGCCAGCGCCCCGCAGGAGCTGATCGGCGCCATCCGGAAAGTATCGCGCGGCGGCAAATACGTGACCGCTTCGCTGGCCGAAAAGCTTGCCCTGGAGCTGGACCTGGGGGCCCAGAAACAGCGCCATGAGACGCTCTCCAACCGCGAGTACCAGGTCATGCTCATGCTCGCGTGGGGGAAATCGGTGGGTGAGATCGCCTCTGAGCTGAGCCTGAGCGTCAAGACCGTGAGCACCTACCGCTCCCGCGTCATGGAAAAGATGGGCATGAAGAAGAACGCCGAGCTGACCCTGTACGCCGTAAACAATCACCTGCTCTCCTGATACAAACAGACACATCACTCATCACCAGCAGGCTCGCCTCTCTCGCTGTAAGACAAACCCCGTCACGAGAGGGCCGGATTTTCCCACACGCAAATGGACGCTTTGCCCGATACCGCAGGTTTGAGCGCCATGCTACGTATGGTGATGATGAAAGACCGTCCAAACGAGACTCACGGGGTGATTCGATGCGCGTAAAAGGGGAGACGCTCCCATGAACGGCGGTCTTCCCGCGGGACCGCCGGAGCAGGGCCTCTGGGATCCAGGGCTTTCCGATGCGCCGTCATCCGCTCACGGATCGAACATCCTGCCGGCACAAGGGGCCGAAATTATCGCGCAGGCGCTCATGGACAAACGCGGCTATCTTCTTGAGCACGAGAGCAAGGCCATCCTGGAGGGTATCGGCATAGAGACCAGCGGCGCCCTCGTGGCGGCCGATGAAGACGAAGCCGTGGCCTTGAGCCGCGCGATCGGTTATCCCGTGGTCTTGAAGATCGTCTCCCCCGACGTGGTCCACAAGACCGACGGCGGCGGGGTGAAGTTGAATCTCGTGAGCGACGAGGAGGTTCGCGTTGCCTTCCGCGCTATCATGCAGGCCTTCGCGCATGCCCGCGTCATCGGCGTCACGGTGCAGAGGATGGCCCCTCCCGGCATCGAGGCCATCATCGGCGCCACGCGCGACCCGAGCTTCGGGCATGTGCTCATGTTCGGCCTAGGCGGCGTCTTTGTCGAGATCCTGAAGGACGTGTCGTTCAGGATCCTGCCCATCACGGAAGAGAGCGCCGCTGAGATGATCGAGGAGATCAAGGGCAGCTCGCTGCTCAAGGGGTATCGCGGCCGGGGCGCCGACATCGAGGCCCTGAAAAGGCTTCTCCACAAGGTATCCCGGCTGGTGGTCGAGAACCCCTCCATCCGCGAGCTGGACCTGAATCCGGTCTTCCTCTCCGCGGAAGGCTGCACGGTGGTGGACGCCCGCATATTCGTGGACGACGCCCCGCCGCCGCAACCGGCCCAGGCCCCCGTGGAAAGGCCGGACCTGCGCCCCCTGTTCTATCCCTCATCCATCGCCGTGCTGGGCGCCACGGACTCAATCGGCAAGCTGGGGTACAACGTCTTTCAGAACCTCGTCTCGCATGGGTTCCAGGGCAGGCTCTACCCCGTCAATCCCGGCAGACAGAGTGTGCTGGGGGTCAGGGCCTACCGGTCGATCCTCGACATCGAGGACACCGTGGACGCGGCCGTCATCATCGTCCCGGCCGAGGCCGTGCCTGGGGCCATCGAGGACTGCTGCGCCAAAGGCATCAAGTTCCTGATCGTCGAGACGGCCGGGTTCGCCGAGACCGGGGAGGCCGGCAGAGAGATGCAGATGCGGATCAAGGAGATCGCCCGCCGCTCCGGCAGCCGCATCCTGGGACCCAACTGTTCGGGGATCATCAATACGCACCACCGCATGGTCCAGTCCATCGGGCTGCTGGGTCCGCTGCGCCGGGGCAACATCGGGCTCATCGCCCAGGCCGGCGTGTATGCCGCCGGGATCCTTTCCGGCTTACGCCATGTCATCGACTTCGGCATCGTGGCCACCATCGGAAACAAGATGGACGTCAGCGAGACCGAGATCCTGGCCTATATGGGCAATGACCCCAACATCAGGGTGATCGCCCTGTACATGGAAGACGTAACCGGCGGCAAACACTTCATGCACGTCGCCGACCATGTGGCGCAGCGCAAGCCGGTCATGGCGCTCAAGACCGGACGCACCGCGGCCGGCCGGGAGGCGGTCTCATCGCATACGGCCTCGCTGGCGGGCGACGACGCCATCAACAGCGCCGCCTTCAGGCAGAGCGGGATCATCAGGGCCAGGGACAACGAGCACCTCTTCGCCCTCATGAGGGGTTTCTCCAAACAGCCGCTGCCCCAGGGACCGGGCGTCATGATCGTCACCTACACGGGCTCGCTGGGGGTGGCCGCGACCGATACGCTCTACCTGAACCATCTCAGGTTGAGCGCCTTTGAAGCCCCGGTGCAGAAGCGTCTGGCCGCATTGCTGCCCGGCTACCTGAACATCCGCAACCCGGTGGACTGCTCCTTCACCATGACGCCCGAGCAGCTCAAGGGCATCATCGAGATCGGCATCCAGAGTGAGGACGTGCACGGCTTCATCGTCATCATCCCGGGCGAAAACCTGGCATCCTTCCTGGACACCCTGGCAGGCATCGACTACCAGGGCAGGCCCATCGTCTGCGTGGTGGCCTGCAAGGAGTTCATGATCGATCAGGTCATCCTCCTGGAGCAGGCCGGCTTCCCGGTCTACTCCACCCCGGAGATGGCGGCCGAGGTCCTGGGTGAAATGTACCGCTATGGTATGCGACGGCGTGCCACCCTTATCAAAGCCCTGGACCGCTCTCTGGCCGGCAGGTCTTTCAGCCTGGACAACCATCAGGTCAGGTTCCGGCTCCTCACGGAAGACGACATCGACTTGTGGATCGAGTTCGTGAACGGATGCTCGGCCGATTCGCTCTGGATGCGCTTCCTCTCGCCTTTTTCCGCCACGCCGGAGAGGGCGCGGCGCTACTGCGCCGTCAACCCTGAGCAGGAATGCGCCATCTTGGCCGAGGTGATCGAGGACGGCCGCCCCAAGGCCCTCGGGATCGCCCGTTTGAGCAAGATATCCCTCCAGGACGAGGCCGAGTTCGCCGTGATCGTGGCCGACCCCTGGCAGAGAAAGACCCTGGGCAGCCTCTTATCCCAGGTGTCGGTGGAGCTGGCCAAGCAGTGGGGGGTCAAGAGCGTCATCGCCGAGACGATCTACGAAAACCACGCCATGATCAGCATCCTGAAGCGCTGCCGGTTCAAGGTCCAGGAAAGAAACGGCAACATGTTCACCCTGTCCCTGAAGCTCTAAACCCTGTTCGCACCGCGAGATGGGCGGTAGGCGCCAGTCTCGTGCAAGGGGGGGATACGCCATGATCCCCCCCGCTCCTTTTTCATCCCGCAGCCGATTCAAGGTTGTACGATGGCATGGCCAGGGTTGGTCGATTCTCTCGTCAGGGGCATCCGGTTATTGCATGAACGCGGCTCGCGGCAAGAGAGTGGCGCGCCGCCATCTAAAAAAGTTGTTTCCTGCAATCTTCAGAATTTAATAGAGTATCATCTTATTGATTTATTGACATTTATATTGCATTATTTCATGAGCCGTAGAGGCTATAAACGCATCGTGAGGCGTTTGAAAATCTTTGCGGAGGGACACCAGGAATGAGCAACAGAAAACATCTCGTTATCGCTTTATCGATTATTTTGGCGTTCCTGCCGTTGCCGGGATTCGGTGCACAGGACACCGAAGAGACCCAAGCGCCGGCCTTGACGGCCGATCCTCACAACCAGTGGAGCGAGATCAATGGCGACGGTCTGTATGAGGCCGCCTGCGCCGATGGCGTGGTGATCAGGATGCGACGCTACCGGCCCACACCCGAGGCCCCATTCAGGAATGGCTGCCAGCCGGTGCTGCTCTTCCCCGGCATTCTGGAAAACATCAATCAATTCCTGCCCAGCAGCAACGCCGCCCCGGAGTGCGCCAAGCGTTACAAGGGCATGAAGCTCAGAACCCCCCTGGCCAGCTGGGCCCAGAACGACCCTTTCATCGCCGCCGATCCCATGCTCTATTTCAGCCTCGCTCAGTTCCTCTGGAATCAGGGCTATGATCCCTGGTTCGCCAATTACCGCGGCATCGGCCGCGGGGTTTTCAAGAGCGATGGCCTTAAGGGCGACAAGGTCACGCTGGATACCTGGGCCACCCTCGACACCCCGGCCGCCATCAACAAAGTGATCGAGGTTACCGGGCTCAAGCCCGTCATCGGCGGACACTCCACCGGCGGCCTGGTTTCCTATGCCTTCCTCCAGGGCGCCACTGTCGATCCGGATGAACTCACGGAGGCCCGCTCCGGCGGCTACAACCCGCACGTCAAGTCCGACCCAGAGCTTTCCCGACAGCGCCATATGCTGGTGCGCGGCGTCATCGCCCTGGACCCTGCCTGCATCCCGCCCATGCCCGGCTGGGCCGACAACCGCCGATTCTGGGGCATGGCCAGCAAGCCGAGCTATTACAACCTTTCCGGCCTGGCGCATAATCTCGACTTCATGTTGACGCAAGGCGGTGTCAATTGTATCGTCGAGTGGCTGTTCGACGGGTTTTACGACAGAAGTACCAAAAGCCAGAACTATTCCGGCACCGACGAGGCGCTGAACATCTGGAACACCCACGACAAGCATCCCAATATGAACGACTGGATCGCCTTCCATGTGCTGGAGAACTCGTATTCCTATGCCCTCGGCCAGTACCTAGACTTCGGCATCAACCAGA
>JAKQBR010000312.1 GCA_029574005.1 Deltaproteobacteria bacterium
TGGTGACGACGACCACATCGCCCTTCTCGCATAAGAGGTTGCCCCGGTAGAACGCCTGCGAACCGCTCCCATAGAGGGCTGCGCCGCCATGGAGAAAGAACATGACCGGCCGTTTCTTCTGTTCGAGCGATGGGGTCCAGACGTTCAGGAACAGGCAATCCTCGCATTCGCCCTCGGTATCTCCCAGGAGGATATCACCCACTATGCCCATGATCGGCATCTGAGCGCATCCTGAACCATATGCCTTGGCTGGCCGTATTCCCTGCCATGCATCCGGCTCTTCGGGCGAGTGGAAACGAAGGTCCCCAACCGGCGGTTTGGCATAGGGGATTCCCTTGAATACCAGGACATTGTCTTCCTCCAGGCCTTCAAGGCGACCGTATTGGGTTGAGACTATCGGAGATTCAGCTTCTGTGGCTTCATGGCCGGTGGCGGTCCCATCGCTCTTTCCAGCCGCGCTGCTTGACCCCCCGCTGTTGCATCCGAACAAGATTGCCATGCAAAGAGCGAAAAAAAGGCTTACGCGAATCCTCATTATCCCTAAACCTCCCATGGATTTGTCTTTGTCGCGCTTGGCATAACGGCACCTTACCAGACAATCACCGCACAGATCACACCATGGAGCGCCCCACATTCTACATCCCATTCCCACGCCGATTACAGGACACAACCATGATCGTTCGATAATCGCCTCCTGAAATGATCGTACAGGTAGATGGCGCTCAAGGTGGCGCTTTCGGTGGCCATGCCGCCCCAGCCGACATCCGCGCCCACGTGGTAGAGGTTCTTGATCGGCGAGACCATGGACGGCCGCAGGTCGCCCATCTGGTCGATGGTCTGGGCAGCGCCCACCGCGTCGCCGTAAAACCGGCCGTTGAACGCCGCGATGTGGTCGGGGTTGTCCTCCTTGCAGAACACGATATTCTCGTTGATGCCGGGCAGCATCCTTTCGATCTGAGACCGGATATCCCGCATCCAGGGCGACCAGTCGAACGTGCCCGGCTCCACCACGGGCCCGCCCGAGATGCACGAGATGGTCTGGCAGCCCTCGGGCGCCAGGCCGGGGTCGATGTTGGACGACGCGAAGAACATGACGATGAACTTGTCCGGCCTCCTGCCGGCGATCATGTCGTTGTAGCTCTTCTGCACGTCGAAGGGTATCTCGAAGCCCCACACGTAGTCGGTGATCTTCTTCTTCAGGGCGAACTTGAAGCTCAGGCCGCTGCACGAATATTTCAGGTTGCTTATCGTGCGCACATAGCTGCTTTCGAAATGCCCGGCGCCCGCAAGACGCGTCACGGTCGGCATGATGCCCGCGTTGCTGATGACGCGCTCGGCCGCGATCTTTTCGCCGTTTACCATCACGCCCGTGGCCCGGCCGTTTTCAATCACGATGCTCTGGACCTCCGCTCCGGTCATGATCTCGGCGCCATGGCGCCGGGCGGCCTTGATGAATGCCTTGGGTATGGCCGAGACCCCTTCACCGTTTGTCGGGTAGCCGACCGCCCCGAGGTCGCGGTTGACGTTTCTGAATATCCGTATCATCTCGCCGGCCGAGGCCTCCCATACCGGCGAGCCGAATATGCCGACCGAGAACCCTTCGAGAAATACGCGGAAATACGGGTTGTGCCGATAGCGCGACAGGAAGGTCTTCAGGTCGACCTGGTCGAATTTCTCGATCTCCCTCTCGGACATGAAGGTCTGGCGGGCCGCCATGCGCGCCAGGGCGATGAATTCGCCCGCCTTCATATCGATGCTCCTGCCGACCCTGCCCATCTTGCCGGTGAGGAAAAGCCTGCGCAGGCTGGGATAAAGGTCGATCTGCCGGTCTCCGAGCCAGGCCCGTATGGGCCAGTTCTGTGAATAGCTGAAGCCGGGCATCAGATCTGCGCATCCCACGAGCCTGAGCACCTCTCCATGCGGCCCTTTGTCGCATCGGGCCAGGATATGGCCGTGATCGAGCTTGAACCCGTCCTTTTCATAGAGCGCGGCCCGTCCGCCAATGGCCTTGTTCTTCTCGATCAGAAGCGTCCGGTGCCTCAGAGAGCTCATCAACGCGGCCGCGGCGCTTCCTCCGCAGCCCGACCCGATGACGATGGTATCGTAGTGTTTGTTCATGCCCTATAGCCTCCTCTGTCAAGGCGGTGCGCCATTCCATGCGATTTCATCCAATCGCCCTGAGCCGATCATTTTTATGACCCTTCTCCAGGCTGATATGGGAGAACACCTAGGCTAAAAGGTAATCGGCCAGGGACAAGAGTCAAGGCCGCAGGCATTACAGACCGCTTTAATATCAGGCCTTGATTTGTCTAAGTGATAGTTTTATCACGTAGGTAGTTACATTTTTACTCTTTCATATTCTCTCAAGCGGAGGTCTGAGCATGAACGAAACCTGTGATGCGATCGTGATCGGCGCCGGGATGGGCGGCCTCATGTGCGGCAATTTCCTGGCCAGGGCGGGCCTGCGCGTGCTCATGCTAGAGCACAACCACCAGCCGGGCGGCCTCATGGCGGGCTTCCGGCGCAAGGGCTTTTACTTCGATGCCGGCGACCAGTCGATCGAGAACGCGGGGATCCTCTTTCCGCTCTTGAAGCAGCTCGGCCTCTACCGTGAGCACGAATGGGAGCGGGCCAGGTACCGCATGATCCTGAACGGGGTCGATCATGTCATCACGGACTTCAAAGGCATTGCCGATGTCATGGCGCAGGTGTTCCCGGCCGACGCCGCGGGGGTCAGGGGCTTCTTTGCCGAGCTGGAAAAGATCAGCCGCTTCCTGCAGGCCGCCACGGACAAGGGCCGCCTGCCGTACACCGCATCAGGCCTGGAGCAGGCCATGGGCCTGGCGCGTTTGATCCTGCTGGCGCTTTCAAACCCGAGGATTGCCCGCGAGCTGGCATCCGGCAAGATCGAGCATGTGGCCGGACGCTTCATCAAAGACCCCGCGATGCTGCGCTTTGTCTCGGGTCTGGGCTACAAAGGCATGAGCACGGCCACCGGCGCCGGATTCTGGCACATGTGGATCAATGACTACTGGTACCCCTGGCGCGGCATCCAGAGCCTGATGGATGATCTGGCCGGAAGCTTCCGCGCCCATGGCGGAGAGCTCAGGTTCAAGACCCTGGCCGAAGAGATCATCGTCAACCGCGGTCGGGCGGCAGGGGTGCGAACCGCTCAAGGCGAGACCCTCCATGCAAGGCACATTATCTACTGCGGTGACATGGTCCGGCTCTACACCAGGATGCTGCCTAAGGGCACGGCGGCGCCGGCCTTTATCGACAGGATCACGGCCGCGCCGGTGGCCGAGCCCCTCGTGGCCCTGTACCTGGGCCTTGACATGCCGGTAGAAGAACTGCGCACACTCCTCAAGGTGCACCACACCTTCCATATCCCGCGGGAGGGCGGCAAGGATATCGCGCTGGTCCACGACCCGGACCTGCACCGCGACACCTGGATCGAGATCAACGCCCCCTGCTTGGACAACCCCGCCCTGGCGCCCGAGGGCAAGAGCGCCCTTACGGTCCAGACCATGACCAACTACCATTGGATGAACACGTGGGGCACCGGCGGCGACGAAGCCGCCCGGCCCGAGGAGTACCGGCGCCTGAAGGAAAAGGTCATGGACGACCTGCTGCACAACCTGGAAAACGTGATCCCGGGCGTGCGCCAAAAGGTGGCCTACCGCGACCTGGGCACGCCGCTGTCCACCATCAGATTCACGCTCAACAAGGAGGGCGGCTCCTGCGCCTTTACCTTCGACCCAGACTTGGCGCCTTTTTCCCGTCAGCCGGCCCAGTTCCGCACCCCGGTGCGCGGACTCTACATGGCCGGCCAGTGGTCGCTGTGGCCGGGCGGCGTCGTGGGGGCGGCCCTTTCGGGCAAGATCGTTGCCAGCCACATCATCTCCGGCTTTTATAACGAGGCGACGGACTGGGTCTACCAGCTCATCCGCAAGGCCAGGCGGTCAGGGTAGGGCCCGTTTTTTCCGGAAAAGGCGTACTTTTACGCCATCAGTCGAGGTGACGAGGCATATGGACGACATCAGTGCCGAGCGGGGGTATCTTTGAATGAGCGCCGCCGCCTGAGGTTCTTCCACCACCGCGATGACC
>JAKQBR010000322.1 GCA_029574005.1 Deltaproteobacteria bacterium
GTGACAAGGAGACCATCGACATCGCCCTGACCGCGTCCAGGGTATGCAGGGTGGAGAACACCAAGTGGCCCGTCTCGGCCGCGGTCAGGGCGATGTCGATGGTCTCCTTGTCACGCATTTCGCCCACCAGGATCACATCCGGGTCCTGACGCAGCGCCGCTCGGAGCGCCAGGGCGAAGGAGTTGGTGTCCGCGCCCACCTCGCGCTGGTTGATGATCGACTTGCGGTCGCGGTGCAGGAATTCGATCGGGTCTTCAATGGTCAGGATGTGACAGTTGCGGTTGGTGTTGATGTGATTGACCATGGAGGCCAGGGTGGTGGATTTGCCGCTGCCGGTCGTGCCGGTGACCAGCACCAGTCCTTTCTGGCCCATGGCGATGCGCTTGATGACCTCGGGCAGATTCAGGTCGTCGATATTGGGAGGGTCGGTCGGCACGGTGCGGAAGACCATGCCGTAATAGCCCCGCTGCCGGAAGGCATTGACCCGGAAACGCCCGACATCGCCCAGGCCGTAGGCCAGGTCTATCTCGTTGGTGGTCTCGAACTTGGCCTTCTGGTACTGGTTCATGATGGAATCGCACATGGCCGCGATATGATCGTTGGTCAGCTTGGGATAATCCCGCAGAGGCACCAGCGCGCCGTAGCGGCGCACTACCGGCGGCAATCCCACCTTGAGGTGAATGTCCGAGGCCTTCAACTCCACGGCCTTGGTAAGGATGTCCTGGATCTTGATCGTACTGCTGCTCTCCGCCATATCATTCCTCCCCTGTCACCGAAGGTCCCGGTGCGGCGCTCTGGAGCTTGAGCCGCAGGGCCTCATAGATTTCTCGGTAAACAGCCGGGTTTTCCTTTAGATATGTCTTCACCATCTCCCGTCCCTGGCCAAGGCGCTGTTTGTTGAAGCTGTACCAGGCACCGCTCTTCTCGATGACCCCGAACTCGGGACTGGCGCCCACGTCGACCACCTCGCCGGCCGATGAAATCCCCTCGCCGAACATGATGTCAAACTCCACTTCTTTGAAAGGAGGCGCCATCTTGTTCTTGACCACCTTGACCCGCGTACGGTTGCCGATGACCTGGGTGCCTTCCTTGATGGGGCCGACGTTCTTGATCTGGAGCCTCACCGAGGCGTAGAACTTCAGCGCATTGCCGCCTGGCGTGGTCTCGGGATTGCCGTAGAGCACCCCGATCTTCTGGCGCGTCTGGTTGATGAAGATCGCGCAGGTCTTGGTCTTGGAGATGGCGCCCGAGAGCTTGCGCAGGGCCTGGGACATCAGGCGCGCCTGCAGGCCCATGTGGGAGTCTCCCATGTCGCCTTCGATCTCGGCGCGCGGCACCAGGGCCGCCACCGAGTCGATCACCACGATATCGATGGCATTGGACCGCACCAGGGTCTCGGCGATCTCCAGGGCCTGCTCGCCTGAATCGGGCTGGGAGACGAGCAGATCGTCGATGTTGACCCCCAGGGCCTGGGCATAGGAGATGTCCAGCGCGTGCTCGGCATCGATGAAGGCCGCAGCGCCGCCGGATTTCTGTGCCTCGGCGATGCAGTGCAGCGCCAGCGTGGTCTTGCCCGAGGATTCACTGCCGTAGATCTCGGTCACGCGTCCACGCGGGAGGCCGCCGATGGTCAGCGCCCGGTAATCAATGAGCAGGCTCCCGGTTGAGATGACCGGAACGTCCTTTACCGCAGCATCCGCGCCCATGCGCATGATCGTTCCCTTGCCGAACGAGCGCTCAATGCGGGTGATAGCATCTTCCAAGGCCCTTCGCCTGCCCTCTTCCATTGTCAGCCTCCTTATCAGTTTCCCAAACGGCTCACATGCAGCGCGGTATAACGCGGCCCTTCCCGAAGGAGCTCGCTGCGGTACAAGCGGGCCTCGTCCACCGTGAAATTTCGTCCTGGGATCATTGTTTCAAGCTCTATCATAGTCGGTGTTTTTAGTCTACCCAAGGTAATATGGGGACGAAATGCGCGCGTCTCGGGTGGAATCCCATAGCAGGCGCATAGGCGGTCCACCTGTGCGGCCAGGGAGGCGAGCTCATTGACCGCGCCGCTAAGGGAGGCCCAGATGATCCGCGCCCGTCTATGCCCCGGGAAAGCGCCCAGGGCATCGAGGCAAAACGCCATCTCCGGGTAACCGGCACAGATCGCATCCAGCCCCTGGCCGAGCGGCGCCACGAGATCCTCTTGAATGTCGCCCAGAAACTTGAGCGTCAGGTGCATGGCCTCAGGCCTGACCCAGCGTGCATCGATGCGGCGCTTGAGGGACAGGATCGTCTCCTCCAGGGCCTGTTTGACACGATCAGGCAAGGGCAGTGCGATGAAGGTCCTGATCATGGATCACGAGCCGGAGCATATTGAGCCCGGCCTTGGCGCTGACGAGTTTGTTGCCTTCACGGCCGAATCCGAAGTGGAATTGCTGAACGGCGGGATTGTCGCCGGTTCCGGCCGCTATCCATACCGTGCCGACCGGCTTATCGGCGCTGCCTCCCGTGGGTCCGGCGATCCCGGTGGTGGCGATGCCCACCTCGGCCCCGGTCAATTCGAGCACCCCTCTCAGCATGGCGCATGCCACCTCCTGGCTTACGGCGCCATGCCTGACGAGCATGTCCTCGGGGACACCCAGGACCTTGGTCTTGAGGTCGTTGCTGTAGGCGACGGCCGTGCCCAGGAAATACACGGAACAGCCGGGCACCTGGGTGACGAGATGGGAGATCAGCCCGCCCGTGCACGACTCGGCCGTGGCCAGCCTGAGGCCGCGCTGTTCGAGGAGCGTGCCCACCGTGGTCGCCAGATCGGGCCCTTCAAGGCAATGCCGGCCGAGAACGGCGCGAACCTGGGGTTCGATATCCTGAGGCACCACCACCGTGATCTCCATGTCCTTGGGCAGATATCCGCACCGTGGCGCAAGCTCGCCTAGCCGGCGCGCGATCTCCACCTCCCGCAACCCGAAGGCCGTGATATTCACGGTGGATGCGCCCTGGTCGGCGAATTGCGCCATGAGATTACGGAACATGG
The DNA here is from genome assembly GCA_029574005.1 of Deltaproteobacteria bacterium. Classification (GTDB taxonomy): domain Bacteria; phylum Desulfobacterota; class Desulfomonilia; order UBA1062; family UBA1062; genus JAKQBR01. Next base: position 3,023 of record JAKQBR010000322.1, read on the forward strand.
CAAGGGCCTCGGCCGGCACGCCCGGAAGAAACACGATGCGTTTATCCTTGAGCCTCAGGTCAATACCCAAGGCGCTGCCGACCGGGTTGGGAATGGTTTGGCGGGCACCGTTTTCCGCCAGGGTTTCGATCGCCTGGGCGGTGGTGTCATCGGGCGTCAATCCGAGTCCGCCCGTGACGACGATAAGGTCGGCCGCAAGCTCTGAAAGGGCCTTCATGAGCCGCTCGGGGGCGTCGCCCAGCATACGCACCTCGCGCACCGGAATGCCTTTGGCGTTCATCATGGCGGCGAAAGGCTGCACCAGGGCATCCTGGCGGAAGCCCGAGAGCATTTCCGAGCCGGTGATCACGAACGCCGCATCCATAGTCTCTCCGCCTGCGGCCTGACGATCGTGAGGATCAGGGCGCCGATCAGGCCCGCCGCCATATCGTCGGCCATGATGCCCACCCCGCCCTTCACCGTGCGGTCCAGTGTGCCCACCGGGGGTGGCTTGAGGATATCCAGGGCCCTGAAGATGAGGAAGGCCGCCAGGATGGGGATAAGCCCCTTGGGACGGCTGATGAGCGTCAGGAGCATGCCCACCACCTCGTCGATCACGACCTGGGAAGGATCTTCGCCCCACCGCTTTTCCACGCTATGGGCGGCCATGAGACCCGCCAGGCTTAAGCCCGCGATAACCGACAGGTAGCCTTTGAGAGACAACCTTCGGATGAGCAGAAATACCGGGAGCGCCGCCAGGCTCCCGAATGTTCCCGGCGCCTTGGGCGCCAGCCCCACGCCGAAGAAGGTGGCCACCCAGGGGGAAATACGTTCGGAAAGACGCTGAGAGCCGCTGTGCATGCCGATCGTGATAGCATGCGCTCCGGCAAGATTCAATGGGTTCTTCGTCTCAGGGGGGAAGAAACGGACGTCCCGCCCCTTGATGGGGCAGGGAGCGGGACGGGTGCATCAATTGCCTGAAGAAACTATTTGCCCTCGAGCTGCTCCAGGATATGCACGATGTGAATGCCGCCGTCGATGGTCTTGAGGGTGTCGTCGATCTTGTCCAATGTTTTCTGGATCTCGGCCTTGACGGCCTCGTCGCTCTCCTTGCCGTGATTCTTTTTGAGCTGGGTTTTCAGACCCTTGAAGTACTCGATCTCGCGCTCAGGCAGTGAGAGGATCTTGGGCACCTCGGTCTGCGATCCGGACGACGTCTCCCGCAAGAACTCCAGGACATCCGGAGACTCGGAGCGCGTCAGGCCGTGCTGCATGTCGGTGTCCATGAACTGCACGTCTTCGTAGTAGAAATTGAAGACCTTCCGGATCAGCTTGGAGCGGTGCCGCAGGAGGTCCGCCAGGTGGCCCTTGAAGGCCTGGAAGCGCTTATCGATGATCTCCTCGAAGCGCTTGTCCTCCTCACCGTCGCCGGTCAGGAAGTAGCCCTTGATCTCGGGGGAGAAGAACTCATAGTAGCAATCCAGGGCCATGCACATGATGTAGTCGCCCACCACGTTCCCGTTGGTGGTGCATGAGCTCGTGGACAATGCGCCGCCGCGGGAGATGATCTCGGCAGGGGCCTTGACCATCCAGTCCGTACCGAAGATGCCCGGGATATTGGTCACGGCCTCGTACTTGACCGGCTTGGAGCGGATCTTGTTCACGGTGTCCTTGTCCTTGTATACCAGCCCCAGGGCCTTCAGGTTGGGGATCATGGCCCCGCAGACGAACCCGTATTCATTGTCCTCGTAGAAGGAGAACTTGATATAATTGGGGGTGGTGACATTCAGGAAGTCCGGCGGGAAATTGACCAGCACGGTCTCGCCTTCCACGGCCTTGATGGTCTTGGGCGACTTTTCCATGAGCTTGGCATAGGGTTTGAAATCATCCGTGGCGATGATCTCCTTGATGATGCGAAGGAAGATCTTTTGGAACTTCTGGCTGGCCTTGGCGAACTCGTATTTCTTGTATTCGAAGAGCGGCCGTTTGAGCGCCAGGCCGGTACGGAACAGGGTTCCCGTGGGACTGAAGTTGCGGGTGCACAGCACGCTGATGGCGTCCTGTTTGGAGAGCAGGCGCTTCTCCCAGCCCTTGGCCGGCGCGGACTCGATGAAACCCATGGAGTAGCCCTTTTCATGGATCTCATCCAGCCACTTCTTCATGCGGTCGGCCTGTTTGGCCGTATCACCCACGCAGGAGAGCAGCACATTGGCGCCCAGGTCATGGCTGATGTCGAGCACGCGGTCCATGATGGCCTCGGCCGAGAGTTCGCCGAAACGCACATTGATATGCCGGATGGTGGACAGGACATTCTGGCGGTCGGCTGAAAGTATCTTGATGGCCGGCAGACCTTCGGGTGTATCGACGATCTCCTGATGAGTGAAGAGGATGACATGCTCACGCTGAGGCTCTTCGGTCAGCTTCTGCTCGACATATTTCGTCCTGAGCTCGAACTTGCCCTCGCCCTTGGCGCGATAGATGGGATGTCCGGCCTTGTCGTATCCTTCCAGGATCTTGTCCTTCTCCGAACGCAGCACGCCTGCCAGCAGCTGCTGGACGGTCGGTATGTCCGAAGTGAATGCGCCGAAGACGATATCGATCCAGACGTCCTTATCGGTCAGGGCGTTGAGCTTTTCCCGTCGCAGGATGTCCTCGTTGTTTTCCATGGAAGCGTAGATAGCCTGCAGCCCCATGCGACCGTTCGCGCCTCTGATGGCAACCCGTATGACCGGAACCTTGTCCCTGATATCCATATCACCTCCACCCAGAAAATAGTGTATGTCTAAGTGTAGTATATCAAGGGTAAGTGACCCCCGCAAGTTTTACCTAGGGCGTAGAAAAGCGACAAAGACGGAAATCGACGGGCGCTTGAATTCGGCATAGATAAAGATGAAGGACCGAAAACTGCTCTTAATGATAAATTCCAGCCCGTAAATTGGTATTTTTATCGGTTCTTTCGTGCGATTTTATGCGCATTCTTGTTAAAAGTTGGGATAAATTCCACCTAAACCCCAATCTTATCATGGATCCGTTTGTATCATGGAATCTGGAATCTGGCGAGCAAAAAAGGTATAGAGAGGCATGCCTGACGTAGAGATTACGATCATCGGCGCCGGGGTGGTCGGCCTGGCGATCGCCCGTGAGCTGAGCGCCTACGGTGACGTACTGGTCATCGAACAGGATATTTCCCCGGGCCGTGGCGTCAGTTCGCGCAGCAGCGAGGTTATTCATGCCGGCATCTATTTCCCGTCCCATTTCTTAAAGACGCGCCTGTGCGTCCAAGGCAACCCGCTGCTCTATGAATTCTGCCGTCGCTGGCAGGTCCCGCACCGGCGTATCGGCAAGGTCATCGTAGCGGCAACCTCCGAGGAGGCCGCTTCCCTGGAGAAGCTCGATGCCCTGGCCAGGGATAATGGCGTGACGGGCTTAAGGCTTATCGACCGGTTTGAGCTCAAGACACTGGAACCGCATGTGAACGGCATCTGCGCCCTGGCCTCGCCGGATACGGGCATCATCGATTCACATCAGCTGGTCAAGCGCCTGGAGGCCTTGGCGATCGACAACGGCGCCCGCATCCTCTGCCGCACCGCGCTGGTTGGACTGGATCAGATCAGGCAGGGGGTAGCGTGCCATGTTCGGCAGCAGGGCAGCTCCTATCGATTCACATCGCGCATCGTGATCAATGCCGCCGGGTTGTCGTCCGATGCCGTCGCGGCCATGGCCGGGATCGACATCGACGCCGCCGGATACCGGGTTCACCGCGTCAAGGGCGAATACTTCCGCGTGGGTTCACGGTCCGCTTCCCGTATCAACGGCCTGGTCTACCCAAGCCCGGAAAAGGACCTGACCGGTCTGGGCATCCACGTCACCAAGGACCTCGCCGGCGGCATGAAGCTCGGACCCAATGCCTTTTATGTCGACCACCTTGATTATTCCGTTGATCCGGACCACAGGCATGCCTTCTTCGAGAACATCCGCGAACTGCTGCCCTTCCTTACTCCGGACGATCTCGAACCGGACATGGCCGGGATCCGGCCCAAGACCCAGGCGAAAGGGGCGCCGGCAAAAGATTTCATTATCGCGCACGAGTTCGGACGCGGCATGCCCGGACTGGTCAACCTGATCGGCATCGAGTCTCCGGGGCTGACGGCCTGTCTGTCCATCGGCAAGTTGGTGGCAGGCATGCTGATCGGTGCCGATATGATCAAGGGTCGCCGAGGGACAGGCTAGCGGTGTTCTCAGACGGAGGTGTCCTAATCGCGGACAAGGCCATGGCCGGCACCGGGCCTCCCCCGGTGTGCAACATCCGACAGGGTGTGCGCGTGGTTGCTCCAGGACAGGATCAAATCAAGGACTGCACCCGATTTTTCAGCTCCGAGAGATTCGAGGTCTTGACTACGTAGGCATCAGCGGCTCCGGCCAGATAGTCATTGCGGTAGCTGGGATAGGCCGAGTAGATAATCACCGGGAGATCCAGTTTCATTTTGAGCAGATGCCCCATGGTTTCCAATCCGTCCATGCGCGGCATACGGATGTCGAGGATTATCAGGTTCGGTCGTTCGCCCTTCTTGAGGCGTTCCAGGGCCTCTTTCCCATCCGGTACGCTCTCCACCCGGTACCCCTCGTCATTGAACTCATCGGTCAGCAGGTGCCGGATGGCGACATCGTCCTCGACCAGCAGGATGCTTTTCATACCGGCATCCCCGCGGCGCCCCGGGCGCGATCTTTTCGTACGGCCATGTCAGTGGGCCTCCCTGTAGGTTTTTGCATGGATGGGCACGGTTCATCTCTCCATGCGCGGTCCCGCAGGACCCTGATCGTCTTTTATGCCCAGCGCAGTGTGCAGTGAAATGCCTTGAGGCCAGCAACAAAGGAATGCATGTGGTGAACAGGGAATGATCCTATCCCTCGGCGGGTATGAAGTCAAGACTTTCTGCAATGGGTTTGACTGTGGTACACAAACTGATATAAATTCAGCCATGGAGGGAGTATGGACAAGTTGATCGATGGCAGGGGCCGCATTCGCTTCGGCCTGTATGACGAGCCGGTGGAATATATCAATTACCTGGACTATCCCCTGCAAACCCCCATGGGTTTCAGGGTGCCCAAGCTGCTGCGCCGCGTCATGGCCAACCAGTTCCATTTCGCGGGCATCATAGGCCCCGATGTCATGGTGGGCATGGCCGTGGTGGACCTCAAGTTCGTGACCAACGGTTTTTTGTACGTGTACGATCGTTCGACGCATGCGCTTTTCGAAGCCAGGAAACTCGCCCTGCCCGGCGCGCATGTCGCGATCCGTCCCACTCCGGGGAGGCCTCAGAGCGTATTCGATGCATCGGGCCTGAAGATTGAGCTCCTTGCCGGATCATTCAAGGCCCGCGCCGGCGATATCGAGATCGACGTCGCCCTTGAATCCGCCATCCCGCCCTTAAGGCTCTGCACCCGCGCCGGATATCGCGGCTGGGTCTATATGGAGAAGGCCACTCCCATCAATCTATCCGGTCACGTCAGTTTCCGCGGCCGGACGATCGACGTAAGCTCCCCGGCCTACCGCGGCCTCACGGACTGGACCACCGGCTACATGCGCCGCGATACCTATTGGAACTGGGCCGCGACCGCCACGACCCTGTCCGACGGCCGGTCCTTGGGATTGAACCTGTCATGCGGCGTCAACGAAACGAGTTTCACTGAGAACGCCTTCTGGATCGATGGGGCGCTGACCAAGGTGGACATGAGCAATTTCGTATACAACAGCCGCAACCTCTACGAGCCATGGTATATCACCTCGGCTGACCGTAAGGTCGATCTCACCTTTTATCCCGAGACGCACCGCGGCGAATCAGTCAATGCCTTGTTCATCAAGTCAAAGTTCACACAGCTCATGGGGGTATTCAGCGGCCGGCTGCGCGCCGAGGGGGGCGATACCATCGAGATCAAGGCTTGTCCCGGGTGGGCCGAGGACCACTATGCCAAGTGGTGATCGATCATGCGCATCCAGTCCTTGTAGCGCAGAGACAGGATCAGGAAGTCTTTCTCGTTGTCCACATCCAGGGCCGCGCCTCCTATGGTCGTTTCCACGAGCTTGACCCTGAGGTGCAGAAGGCCGGACATGAGCCGTTCCAGCTCGGCCTTGGTTACCGGATAGCGGGTCAGGCGGGCCAGGGGCTCCATCCCGATCGAACTCAGGGCGGTTGACATCTGCAGCAGCAGATACAGCCATAAGGTTCGACCCGTGTACCCGGGTTCCAACCGGACGATCTCGATGACGCTGCGGATGATATTGGCGAGTTCCTTCTGGTAGCGGTACTCATAGACCTTCAGCACCAGATCGATCCGCTCCTGGATTTTAAAGGGTTTGAGCAGGTGCAGGTTGTTCTGGCGGAAATTTCCGTCGCGGGCGTGGAATGTGGCCATCTTGATGCCGGGCTTGCCCTTGCGCGGGCCGAATTGCTCGAGGATCCTCTCGGAGGTGATCCCGGCGCAGTAATCGTAACGCTGCATGTCGCAGGAGCTGATGAATTCCTGTAATTCCCTCACGGTGATCAGGGGAATGTCGCCCGGGATGCCCAGGACATATTTGTCCTGATAGGCGTGAACGATGTCCTGCGTCAACCGGCCGGTGCGGCGATACTCCGGGATGGTCTGGAGAAAGCCTTCCCATGCGTTCTCCGTAAGGTTGCGTTTCTGTTCGATGAGCTCTACGGGCATATCGCCGATGGCCCCCTCGAACTGAGCCTTGGGTCCGACGACCACAATGGAGCCGATCATGTCGCTGGCACGGAGCACCTCGATGATATGTCTGAGGATGGATTTCCCGTCGACCTCAAGGAGCGCCTTGTTTTTCATGAAGACCTTTTTAGCGGCCCGGCCGTCGCCGGCGGTAATGACGACATCGACGCTCATAGGCATATGTTTGGCCTCAAAGTCTCGATCAAGTCAAGGGGTGAAAGCAAAAACCTGGCGTCCATGCGCCATGGGGGACATAGATTGATGATAAATAACTATTGACTCACGCTTATAACTAAGATATCTCCCGGTTATTAACTAAGATCAGTCTCAGTTGACGGCTGAGCAGAGAGGTGTCCTATGAAGGCAATCGTAATCGGAGCTGGCATAGCGGGTTTAACGGCCGTACATACACTCAGGAAGGCAGGCGTGGACGTGGTCTGCTTTGAGCGTGATGATGTGCCGGGCGGAAGGGTTATCTCCACGAAGCGCGATGGTTTTATCTTTGATGTCGGGGCGCAGTTCTTCTTCAAGAACTATAAGACCTGCTACAGCCTGGCGGATGAGCTCGGCATCGGCCAGGAGCGGTGCCGGTGGGCCTTCAGGGTCGGTTTCCCTGACAACGGCGGATGGCGGGCCATGGTGGCGACGACCAATCCCCTTGAGATCATGCAGAACCTCCCCGAGCTCATGCATTTCCTGAAGGGCAAGAGCATCCCGTTCAAGGCACAGGTCCAGGCCGCGGGAGTGGTGCCGACCATCGCGCGCCGCTATTTCGACCTGGATTTCATCGATTTCGAAAGGTCACTGGACCTGGATAATGAATCCTTCGCCGACTTCGTGCTGCGCCTGGGCGGGAAGGAATTATTGGAGTATGCCTTCCAGTCCATCGCCTCGACCATGACCCTGGAGCAGCCCGAGAAGATGAGCGCGGCCTATGGCCTGGGCCTGCTGGTCAACATGATCGGCGGTCTGAGCACCTACCGGCACGGGATCGGCACCATCACCGAACGCCTGGCCGAGCGCAACGCCGCGAGCATCCAGTATAACACCAAGGTGGATAAGATCGTGATCGAGAACGGAAAGGTCAAGGGCGTGGAAATAAAAGGCGCCCTGGTGGAGGCCGATATCGTCATCCCGGCCATCACCGCCACGCGTCTGCTCAAGATGGCCGCAGGCCTTCCGGACACGATCCGTAAGCCGCTGGAGATGGTGACCTATTCGGCCTGTTGCCACGTGATCTTCGCCCTGCCCGGCGCGCTGCTGCCCGAGGGCTGGTATGCGCTCTCCACGCCGCGCATGTTGAACTCGCTGTGCAGCGGCTATACGAACAATGCCGTGAAGTCGCCCTTCTATGCCCCCTCCAAGTGTACGCAGATCAGCTGCTTCACCTACGATCACCATGCGCATGAATTGAACGAGAAGCCGGATGAGGAAGTCAAGCGGGCGCTCGTCAAGGACCTGCAGCGGTTCATGCCGCATATGCCGGAAGAGCCGCTCTTTACCGAGATCCGCCGCTGGAAGGAGGCCGTGTGTCTGGCGCCGGTCGGCATGTTGAGTGCCATGGCGCGCATGAAGAGGCAGAATTACCAGGATGTCAAAGGTCTGTTCCTGGCGGGCGAGTACCTGAACATGCCCTCGGTCGAGTCGGCCGCCGCGAGCGGACAGGCCGCAGCCCAGGCGGCGCTGCGCGCAAGGAGCTAGACAATGGCCAAAAAGAAAGGAGTTCCCATGGCAAGCAAGCAGGAAGTAACCATCTACGGCGCCGGCATGTCCGGACTTGTCGCGGCCATCAACCTGGCGCGCGAAGGCTACGCAGTTACCGTGCATGACCGGGAGAAGGAATACGGCGGCGACCCCATGTACAACCCCTCCACGCACACCACGCCGATTCTGCCCCAAAAGGTATCGGATTATATCGGCATTGATATCACGCCCTGCTTCAAGCCGGTCATCGATTGCCCCTTCTATTTCCACGACACGATCCTTCACTTCCCGGTTTCCGGGATGTACACCGTGGAGCGCGGGCCGCGCGAGAGCAGCCTCGATACCTTGCTTTACAAACAGGCCGTTGAATTGGGCGTCACGTTCGAGTGGAAATCGCCCTTACGGAAACAGGACGTCGCATCCCTGGCGCCGGGCACCATCATCGCCTGCGGGCTCACCACCGAGGTGTATGAGATGCTCGGTATCCCCCACCGCAAGTGGTACGGATGGATTTCGCGCGGGGAATGCGGCTTCGACGGCCTCTCCTGGATCTGGTTCGACGAGGAGATCACCGAGTACGGCTACCTGAGCTCGGTCAACAACTACTACTTCGACCTGTTGTTCTCCATCAACCCGGTGAGCAAGCAGACCCTGGAAAAGTACAAGGAGGCCATCAAGCGTCATCAGGGGGTGGAGCACGATAACTGGCAGCCGGGCGGCGGGGCCGTGCCGGTGGCCGATCCCTCCAACCCGCAGCTTATCCGGGGCGGCAACATCTATTGCGGCACTATCGCCGGTTCGATGGACCCGATGGGCTGGTTCGGCATCACCGGCGCCATCATCTCGGGCAAGATCGCGGCCATGGCCGTGACCGACCGGGAAGGCGCCCAGCGCGAACAGGCACGCTTCGCCAAGGACTTCAATTCGCGCCTCTTCATCAAGGACAAGATCTGGTATCCGTATGTCCGCCCCTATGTCGGGCGCATGGAGAAGTCGATCAACCTGATCGGCGCAAAACGGATGGAGAAGATCCTGGCCGCAATCATCCGGGAAGATCGCCATCTCCCCATATTCGGAATCCAAGGCTTTGCGCATATCGGCACCTGCTACTAGATGAACAGGGGACGAGGATAAACAACATGAAGGCCGTCAAGGCGTTATGGATCATGGTCATGGCGCTGGCGTTGGCGCCCATAGACCTCCATGCGCAGGAAACCGGGGTCGGCCCCTGGGTTAAGGTCAATGAAAAAGACGGCATTATCGCCTACGCGCGCACCAACGCCAAGGTCCCCTTCAAGGAGGCGCGGTGCGTGGGTGTGATCAATGCCCCGGCGGAGAATGTCGAGCGCATGATGCGGGACTGGGACGCCTATAAAAGGGTGCTCTTCATGTCGAAAAAGGCCGAGCCGGCCAATGTCCCAGGCTGCAGAGCCTCTCGGGACACATACTGCGCCTATCTGCTGCAGGGGGCGGTCTGGCCGGTCCAGGACCGCGACGGCTACGGCAGAATGGATTTCTACATCCATCAGCCGACGGGCGAGATCCTGGTCAAGATCACGGTGGGCGAGAACAATATGCCGCTTACCAAGGGCGTGACCCGCATCCCGTTTTGCGAGATGGAGTGGATGATCAAGCCCATCGACGCCACACGCTGCCAGGTGACCTACCAGAACATGCTCGTCCCGGGCGGGGCGATCGAAGCCGTGCCGGTATGGTTCGTCGACTATGTCTTGAAGAACGTCGGCATCCTGACCTTCGAGAACATCCGCAAACTGGCCGCGGAGGAAAAGTACCGCCAGCCCGTCAAGGGCTACCTCACGACCACGCCGTGGCCAGCGGATATGCGCTACTATGCCCTGGAAGCGAAAACGAAATAAGGGGATCCACGCATCATTCTTTAAATGAAAGGAGCGAGAACGATGAAAGCATTGATCATGGGTGGTGGAATGTCGGGATTGGCAACGGCCGTGAACCTGCTGGAGCAGGGGATAGAGGTCGAGATCATCGAGGCGGACGAGATCTTT
>JAKQBR010000338.1 GCA_029574005.1 Deltaproteobacteria bacterium
TCGGCATCGCCATGGCCCTGGGCTATACGCACCGCACCATCCTGGCGTCCTATCTGCTCCTGGCCATGCTCATGGGTCTGGGCGGGGCACTGCTGGGCGCCGTGGTGTCCTTTGCGGTCAATATCATCTATGCCGCGATCTACGGCCGCATCGTGGGCCTGCCCGAGGTGGTCTATACCGTGACCTGGCGGTATATCCTCACCGGCGCGGTTCTGGGGCTGCTCCTGGCGCTTGTCGCCTCTTCCATCCCCTTGAGGAGGCTACGGCATGTAAGCCCGCAGGTCGTCATCCGCGAAGAGAGCGAGACCGTCATGCACGGCCTCATGAAACCGCTGCGCCCCTTAGAAGGCCTCATCACCCGCTGGATCGGACCTTCTCTGGCCCTGAAGATCGGCCTGCGCAACATCTTCCGCCGTCCGCGCCTGGTGATGGCCACCACCATCCTCATCGCCTTGGCCATCAGCCAGTCCACCACCTTCCTGATCATCCTGAGCTCCTTCGAGCATCAGGTCGATACCTCCGCGCAGAACGAGCGCTGGGACGCCATCGTGGGCTTTCGCAACCCCCTGGAGATCAAGGACGCGCAGGCCCTGGCCGAGTCCTTCGCGCCGAAGGACTATGAGCTGGCGCTGTCCGGTTTCGGCCGCCTCCACCATCCCGGCGGATATGACGATCTGAGGATCATCGGCCTGCCGGTACAGCATGCCTTCCGGACCATTAACCTCAAGGCCGGACGTCTGTTTAGGACCCTGGATGAGCCTGGCCTGCTCTACAACAACAGCCTGTCGAAACAGAAACTCGCGGTGGGCGACACGGTCACGATCGAAACCACCCAGGGCAGTTATGCCTTGCAGGTGGTCGGCCTGATAGAGGAGTTCACCACCAGCCAGATCTACATCCCATTACATACCGCGGCCAGGATGATGGGCATGCAGGACAAGCGCACCGGTTTCGTGGCCACCTTTGGCCAGGACCCGCGCCTGATGGAGAAGCGGTTCTACAAAAACGAGCTGGTGGAGCACGTCACCTTGAAGGCCGATATCATCGACACCAGCCGCGAGATCATCGCCAATGTCCGCATCATCCTTTTCATATCGCTGGCCATCAGTGTCCTGATCTCGCTGCTGCTGCTCTTCGCCAGCGTGACCGTCAACATCCTGGACCGCACGCACGAGTATGCCACGCTCCAGTCGCTGGGCCTGCCGGAAAAGACCCTTATCAGCTCCGTCTTCATCGAGCTGGCCTGCGAGATCGTCCTGGCGCTGACCTTGAGCATCCCGGTCTCCATCGGGCTGGCCGTCTCCTTCAACCACGCCATCAGCGCCTCCTGGCCCACGGTCACGACCTGCCTCAGGCTCAAGGACTTCCTGCTGGTCATGGTCCCGGCCGTGATCATCCTGCCCCTGGCCGCCATCCCCGGCATCCGCACGCTGCTGCGCTTAAACATCGCCGAGCTCTTGCGCAGCCGCTCGTTTGGATAAAACCGTAAAAGGGATGCAGGCTGATTTTACCCAGGTCACCCGCCTGCATCGATGCATCACCCGCGAATACAATCACCAGCGCGAGTTCAAAGCCAGCTGGACCTTGGCGTAGCGCGGGATCGAGGAGCCGTCGAATTCGGATGACCTGGTCGAGGCCATGGCCCCCAGATCGAGCTGGAGCCACTTCGGGCCGATGCCGAAGCCCAGCGTCAGGACCGTGCCTTCATCGCTCTCGGCGATGTTTAGCATCAGCCCGGCGCGGAGCGTTAACCAGTTACTGGGGTGGTAGTTCACGCCGCCCCCGATATACTGGGCGTCATAGCCGTGGATGAAGGTCTCGTTCCTGGTCAGATCGATGTCCAGGGCCGCGGTGAGCTTGTCGTCCAGGAGGCTGTAGGCCGTACCGAGGCGCACCTGCGGTTTCACCTTCAGGTCGGAAGCGCCCTTGGTATCGAACTTCGGTGTATTGAGGTTCTTGGCCACCAGGCCCAGGGACAGTTTTTCCGCCTTGGCGGGGGTGAACAGCAGGCCGAGGTCCACACCCCAGCTGGTCGAGCGCTTTTCATTGTCGTCCAGGTCGTCGTTGACATCGCCCGACTCGGTGTCGATGCTGATGTCCTTGCATATGGTATAGCCCGGCATGATCTTGAAGCTGCCGCCCAGGTCGAGCGCGCCGTAGGGCGTATCGAGCCGGCGGCCGTAGGCGATGGGGAGCTCGAGATAGATCAGGCCCGTCAGGTTGAGGTAGGTGAGCTTGTTGTCCAGGGCGTACTGGAGCGAGTGGGCCTCATAATCGGCCTGCGTGGTGATTTGGGCTACGCCGGATTCATACGAGAAATACTGGCCGGCCTCCTCGACGATGATGTCGAGATGATCAGGATCGATGATGGCGCTTGCGGCCACATCCGAGACGCCGTAGACCCCGAAGCCGAAGCCCTTGACCTGGCAGCCGAGATTGAGCCCCGGCATGGCCTGCAGGCCGTTGACGCGCGATATCCGCCCCAGTTCGGCGCGGAAGAGGTCGATGTCGTCCAGGGCATCTGCCAGGCGCTCGGCATCGACAGGCTTCAGGGCGTCTTCGCTCAGCACGTCGAAGGCCTCGTTGATCTCGAGGTCGCTCAGCGTATCGATATGCTCGGAAAGGTTGATCTCGCGCACGGCCGCGCCTACGGCCAGGCTGACCTCGACCGTGTTGTTCAGCTTGGCCAAGAGGGCCGGGTTGTAGTAGGGGGCATAGGCGCCTCGGGACGAGGCCACCCCGGCGCCGCCCATGGACATGGCCTCCGAGCCGATGGGCGCGAACTCCACCGCCTGGCCCGGCAGCGGTGCGGATATAAATCCCAAGACCAACACAGACGCAATGATCATCCTTTTCATGGGTTTTCCTCCCTACATTTGATGTTACGCGCGCGATATCTTACCAGACAATCATGCCAGGCGAAAGCGAGCGCGCGGGCGGCATATCTTCTGCTGAGGCAAAATACCTGCGGCAAGGGCGCGTAGAAAGCCGCGCGGGTATACCATCGGATACTGTTCTGTCTTGGCGGCGCTTGACATTTACCCACCGGGCGTATAGGTGGTCAGTATAGTTAAGAGCCCCCTATCATACATGAGGAAAACCCGCTTGGAGCAAGAGTCGAACAGTCTTTTACATCAGGCCGTCTTCGGTCTGATGACCTCCCTTGACAAGATCAGAAGCGCCCAGGATCTGGCTGATTCCGTGCATGACAACCTGCGTCCCTTTATCGCCCATGACTGGCTGTCCTTCTACATCCTCTGGAAGGACAGGAGCGATGGAATCATCTTCACCAACCGGGCGGTCCCGTTCGATTGGGACAAGCTGTACCGGCAGGTCGTCGGGTTTGATAAATTCCGCGCCCTCATCCTGGATGCGCACGTCGGCGATGTCATCCTGACGCAGGACCACCCGCCGGAGACCGGCGAGGACCGCGCCGTGGCCGAATACATCCACGCCCAGACCGGGGCCTTTTTCTCCGCCAATATTCCGCTGGCCGTCTGCAAAGACATGCGATCCTTTGTGGCGCTGTATCGCAACGACCCCTCGCGGCCCTTCACCCCTGAAGAAAGGGCGGGCCTGCATGCCTTTGCCGAGGTGTTCACCCCATTGGCGGAGATCATGCTGCGCAGCTACGAGCGCAAGATGCAGCTTCTGGCGAACCCGGGCGGCAAGAAGCGCTGCTCCATCCTCTTCGATCAAGGCCTGAGCACGGTCGGGTTCTCGGACGGCACAAACGCCTTCCTGGAGGAATTGACCGGCAAACCAATGGGGCTGGAGGCGCTCTCATGCATGTACGAGTGGATCAAGGCAACCGTGCTGCCCGGATGGATGCGCAAGGAGACCGGACCGTGGAGCGGCATGTTCCCGCTGGCGGAAGAAAGCATTTCCTGTGAGGCGCGCATCATCGAGGACGAGTTCCGCAATTGCCTGCTCATGGTTCAGATCGATGCCCCGCACAAGAAGGACGACTTTTCCTTTCTGAAAAAGTACGGCCTGTCGGAAAACCAGATCGCCATCCTGAGCTACCTGCCGTATGGCTACACGAACCGGCAGATAGCGGAAGCCATCGGCATCAAGGAGGTAACGGTCAAGAAGCATTTGCACCGCATCGGCGCCAAGCTCCATGCCTTGGGCAAGACCGAGATCCTCTCCCAGGCTATCAACCTGCGGGAAGAAAACTCTTCGGGCTAGGCTGCGGTCCTGTCTTCACGGGACGATCACCCCTAAAGCGGCGATCGGTGACGGCATCCCGGTTGATCTTTACAGGCGTTGACGATACACTCATCGAAGAGGAGGCACCAAGGCAATGCTCAAGAGGCTCAAGATCATCAGCGCGGCTTCCGCCGCGGCGCTTCTCATCTATACCTTGACGGGATTCCTGGTCCTGCCTCCAGTTCTGAGATCGGTCCTGACGAAAAGATTGACGCAGTCGCTACATCGAGAGGTCGGCATAGACAGGATCAGGATCAACCCGTTTCTCCTGACGGCCGAGGCCAGGGGCTTGTCCATTCAGGACCGGACGCAGACCGGCACATTCATTTCCGCGGGCAGCATCCTGGTCGATGTGCAGTGGTCTTCACTGTTCAAACAGGCCCCCATCATACGGGAGCTGAAGATCGACCGGCCGTACCTGAACGTCGTGCGCCTGGACAGGGATACCTATAATTTCTCAGACCTGATCAAGGGGGCCGACAGGAAGCCGCAAGACAGGGAGGACCGCCCCCTGGAATTCTCGCTGGCCAATATCCAGATCAGCGGCGGACGCGTGGACTTCGACGACAGGCCGGTACACAAGGTCCACAGCGCCAGGGACATCGCCTTGGCCATACCCTTTATCTCGAATATCCCGACCTATGTCGATGTCTTTGTCCAACCCCGGTTCCAGGCCGTGATCAACCGCACCCCGGTGGCCCTGGCCGGCAGGACCAAACCCTTTGCCGACTCCCTGGAAACCACCCTGGACCTGAATTTCAAGGACATCGATCTGCCCTATTACCTGGCCTATGTGCCCATGCAGCCGGGTTTCACGGTCGCTTCCGGCGCGCTCGATATCAAGGCCGTGCTCGCCTATAAGCAGTTCCGCACCGGGCAGCAGCCCACCCTGACCGTAGCGGGGCAATTTACCGGCCGCAATATCGACATCAACACGCAGGATGGCAGACCGATCCTGCACCTTCCGGGTGTTTCCGTCGAACTTGCCCCTTCCCGGATCGTGAATAAACACATCCATGTCGGCAAGGTGCTGATTTCCTCACCTCTTCTGAGCGTGGAGCGCGACAGGGAAGGCCGGCTGAACCTGGCTGCGATCAGCCGGAGGCAATCGGCGGCTCAAGGTGCAGACGCCCCGTCAAACCCGTTGGCGCTGAATATCGACACAATCGAACTGACCGGCGGCCAGGTGGCCTACAGCGATTCCTCCGGCAATTCGCCGCTGAAGCTCACGGCCGATGGCCTGGCCTTAAGCGCGCAGTCCATCGGCACCGCGGGCAAAGGCGGCGGCACGCTTAGGCTTTCCGCCACGCTCAATGGTTCGGCACGCCTGGAACTGGGTTCGGCCTTTACCCTCAAGCCCGTGAGCGCCCGGATCGATCTTGACCTGCAAGGGTTTCAGCCGGCCTGGGTCCAACCCTATGTCATCGAGCGGCTGCCCATCCTCATCCGGCGGGGTGTGATCGATGTGCAGGGCGAGGTGGCGCTGGCGCTACGGGCACAGTCGCCCGCCGAGGTCCATTTTACGGGCGAGGTGCGCTCTTCTGATTTCGCGTGCGTGGACCGGGCCTTTGCCCAGGACCTCGCGGCCTGGAAGTACCTGAACATAAGCGGTGTGGATTGTTCCTTGAACCCGGTCCGGATCATGATTCGCGAGATCGGGCTCACGGCGCCGAGCGCCACCTTCATCATCCTGCCGGATGGACAAAGCATCGTGGCCGCCGCTGCGTCCGGGCAACCCTCCAAGACAAAGCCTGCGACCGACAAGGCAAAGACCGGCGGGCAAGGACCCCGGCCGCGCATCGCCATAGGCCGGGTGACCGTCAAGGAAGGGCGCTTCACCTTCCGCGATCGGTCCGTGGCACCGGTGTACTCCACGCAGGTTACCGGGATCTCCGGGAGCATTGCGGGCCTGTCGTCCGATGAATTCAAGAAGGCCCAGGTGAAACTCAAGGCCAGGCTGGACAACCAGTCCCCCATCACGCTGACCGGCGCGGTCAATCCCTTGAAGCAGGACCTGTTCGTGGACCTGGTCGCCCGTCTGAACAACATCGAACTGTCTCCCGCCACGCCCTATTCGGGCAAGTACCTGGGGCTTGCCCTCGACAAGGGCAAGCTCTCCCTGGGCCTTGCCTACAAGATCGATCAGAAACAGCTTGAGGCCCAAAACGACGTGCTGATCGACCAGCTGACCTTCGGGGAAAGCGTGCCCTGCAAGGACGCCACCAGGCTGCCGGTCAAGCTGGCCGTGGCGCTGCTGCGCGACAATCAGGGCAGGATCGACTTGCACCTGCCGGTGACCGGAAGGACCGATGACCCGGACTTCCACGTCGGCCGCGTTATCATCCGGATGCTCGTCAATATCATCAAGAAGGCCGCTACCGCGCCCTTTGCTTTGCTCGAGGCCCTGTATCCAGGCGCCTCAGCGTTGAGCGCGGTCGCCTTCGAGCCGGGGAGGGCCCTTGTCCCGGCCGCTGAAGAGCCGAAGATCGCCAAGCTTGTCCAGATCCTCTCCGAGCGACCCTCGCTCAAGCTGGAGATCAGCGGCTTCGTCGATCCTGCAGCCGACAGGCAAGGCCTGCGGGACTACCTGTTCGAACGCCTGCTGAAGCAGCAGAAGCTGGGCGAGATCCTGCGCCAGGGCCGTCAGGCGCCCGCGGTGGACGATATCGTGGTCGCGCCCGAGGAGACCCATGCCTACCTGGTCAAGGCCTATCGCGCCATGGATTTCGACAAACCCAGGACCGCCCTGGGGCTGCTCAAGACCCTGCCGGATGCGGAGATGCGCGCCCTCATGCTCGCCCATATCGCGGTGAGCGACGGCGACTTAAGCGGCCTGGCCGAGGCGCGCGCCGCTCAGGTGCGCGACCGCCTGGTGGAGTCGGGCAAGATCGACCCGGGGCGGATATTCCTGGTCAAGGCCGCTGCGCTAACCCCGCCCAACGGCGATTCCGTCGGTCAGGCGCGCGCGAACCTGACCATAAAATGACGATATCGTTCAGGATGCGGCATTTGTTCGCCCCGCCTTGAATCTCTTCTTCCAAATCTCATTCTGAGTATGTTAGAGACCAAACCCATCCTTATTTTATGGAGGCATCCATGATAACACCCATACAGCAGAAGATAAGGAACAAGAAGAGGACGCCCCAGCAGATCGCCGACATGGTGAAGTCAGGCGACTGGATCAACGGCGGCAGCGTGGGCGGCGACTCCACAGTCTGCCTGGAGGCCGTGGCGAATAGGCTCGGCCCCGGCCCCGGGCAGCTCAAGGACATCGAGCTGTGGCTCTATGCCATGTTCTACCCCCATCCGGAGTTCCAGGCCATCGACCCCTTGCAGCAATACCACTGCATCCATGAATTCTTCTTCTTCCCCTGGAACCGCAAGGCGCGCGATACCAACGGCGTCACGGACTGGACCCACTGGGGCTGGGCCTACGGGATGTGGGCGCACCACTACCGCTTCGTCAACGCCACGCGCGAAGGCCGCGGCATGGACTGGTGGTTCAACGCCGCCACGGCCCCGGACAACCACGGCTTCTTCAACATGTCCTACGGCACCAACAACTGCAACATCTTCAAGCAGACCGCCAAGAAGATCGTCTTCGAGGTGCGGGAAGACTACCCATGGGCCGAGGGCGGCCGGTTCAACACCATCCATATCGACGAGATCGACTACTGGGTGGAGGTGGACTGCGAGAAATACCGCTGGCCGCAGATGGACGAGCAGGCCATCAAGGCCAAGCCCGAGGAAGAGGCGATCGCCCACCATATCATGCAGATCATGCGCGACCGCGACGTGATCCAGGTCGGCATCGGCACCTTGCCGTCGGCCTGCGTCAGCGCCATGGCCGAGGCCGGGTTCAAGGACTTAGGGATCCACACCGAGATGCTCAACCATGGGCTCATCAACCTGATCGAGTCCGGACAGGTGACCAATGCCTATAAGACCATCGACCGGGGCAAGAGCGTGTACTGCTTCGCCTTTCCCGTGGATAGCCGGTGGTACTATGAGACCATCCACCACAACCTCAATCTGGCGGTCTACGACATCAGCTACACCAACAACTTCAACATCCTGACCCGTATCGACAACCTGATCGGCATCAACAACTGCGTGGCCGTCGACCTGTTAGGCCAGCAGTGCTGCGGCTTTTATGAGAAGCGGCCCGTTTCGGGCTCGGGCGGCTTCTTCCAGTTCGCCGCCTTCGCGGGGCACGCCAAGAACGGCCGGGGCGTGGCCGCCATGA
>JAKQBR010000414.1 GCA_029574005.1 Deltaproteobacteria bacterium
CCTTCAGGATCAGGCCGCGGCATTCCAGGTGGGCCTTGACCCCGGGCACGTCGCCGGCCAGATGCCCGCGGTTGATGATGGTGCCGCCGTTGCTGATGGCACGCGCGATGATCTCGGCCCGCGTTTCCGGGGCGCTCAAGAGGATGCGGCCGCCCACGTCCAGCTCGCTGCCCGGGTGTCCTACCAGCAGGCTGTAGAAGCGCGCCACCGCCCCGTTGCCTACCAGGCGGGTGGTGGGGTACATCTGCAGGCTCTTGAGCGGCTTCATGCAGATATAGTTGTTGAGGAACAGGCCGCCTTCCTCGACCACGCCCACCGAACGCGGCCGCACCATCATGCCCTCGGCGAAGTGGTGGATCATGGTGAAGCTCAGCTTGGCGTTTTTCTTGACGTAGAATTCGGAGATGCCCACATGCAGCCCTTTGTTGACGTGCGCGCCCGAGACGCAGCCGGTGATGACGTGCAGTTCGGAATCCTCGGAGGCGATGATCAGGTTGTGCACGTTCTGACTCAGGGCGTCCTGATGCAGGTACAGGCAGGCCTGGACCGGAAAGGTCACCTTGGCGCCGGGCATGGTGCGGATGACATAGCCGTTGTGGAGGTCGGTGTGCGCCTTGGCCGTGAACTTGTCCTGGTCCACCGGCACCAGCTTCCAGTAGTATTCGTTCACCCAGTCCTGCTTGAGGGCCTCCTTGATGGGCAGGACCTCCAGGCCGTCCATCAGGGATGAGGCGTATACGGCCGTGGTGTCCTTCTGGACATAGGTCCCCGATCGTCCCTCCTGGCTGGCGTCAACCCCGGCCTTGAGCATGAGGTCCTTATCCTCTTGCGGTAGTTCTTCCAATGTGTCCACCGGGGGGTGACATTCGCCTTCCACGCAGTACCCTTCCAGGTCGATGTCCGGACCCAGCGCGGCTTTCTTTTCCTTGGCCAGCTTGGCCTTTTCGTCAAAATCCGCCATGAGATCTGTCTCCTCAACAGGCACGCTTATAGCGAGGTTTGTATTTCAGTCACAGGGGTCGGCCGTTGATTGCAGCATTTGATGCATTCCTGGTAGCCGGCATGGCTGATGGTCTGGAATATCTCCTGGGGGTTGCCGCGGCAGGCCATGACGCCGTCGTAGAGCACCTGGCCCTTGTCGGCCGGGACATAATTGAGGATATAGCCCGTATGCGTGATGATGAGGCCCATCTTGTTGCGATGCCGATGCGCCTGTTTCAGGGTCTTCTCGGTATGGGCCAGGAAGTTGCGCTGCAGGAGGCCGGCAATGGAGTTGCCGATGAGCGATATGTTCTCCAGGTCGACCCCGGACTCCGGTTCGTCGAAGAGCATGAGATCGGCGTCCTGGGCCATGAGCTGCAACAGCTCGGAGCGCTTGATCTCGCCGCCCGAAAAGCCGGCGTTGATATCGCGGGAAAGGAAATCGGTGAAGTTGACCTCGGCGGCCAGGTCTTCGACCACCTTGTTCTTTTCTCGATCGCAGATGCGCACCATGTCGCGTGTCTTGAGACCGTGGATCGTGGGCGGACGCTGGTAGGACATGCCGATGCCCAGCCGGGCGCGTTCGTTGATCGGCAGATGGGTGATGTCCTAGCCCTTGAAAAAGATCGTGCCGGCAACGACCTGGTACTGCGGGTAGCCCATGATGGTCATGAGCAGCGAGGTCTTGCCGGAACCGTTCGGCCCGAAGAGGATGTGGACCTCGCCGGGTTTAATCTCCAGGTCGACGTGTTTGAGGATTTCCTTCTCACCCAGCCTGACCCGTAATCCTTCAATCTTGAGCATGGTTCTCTCCTGCCGTCATTTTGATCGTGCCGCATCAGTTCAGGAATGCCTATCATCATACTAGGATGCTTTGCGGCGGAAATCAAGCGCAAGGCTCCCGCGGTGATGTATTTTCCCGTGGCACTGATTGCATAATTTGTGTATTATACTGATCAAGGCGAATGAGGAGGAAGGTATGTATAAGATTGGTCTATTAAACAACATTTCGGAAAAGGGACTGGGCATCTTCACGGAAAACTACGAGTTCGGCGCCGACATCTCCGAGCCGGACGGCATCCTGGTGCGCAGCAAGGAGATGAAGGAAATGACCTTGCCGGGGAGCCTGAAGGCCATCGCGCGCGCCGGGGCCGGGGTGAACAATATCCCCATCGACAAATGCTCCGAGAAAGGCATCGTGGTCTTCAATACGCCCGGGGCCAACGCCAATGGGGTCAAGGAGCTGGTCGTGCTGGGGCTCCTGCTGGCCGCCCGCAAGGTAACGGACGGCATAGCATGGACCAAGGGGCTGGTCGGCGAGGGCGACAAGGTGCCCGACCTGATCGAGAAGGGCAAGTCCAAGTTCGGCGGCACGGAGATATTGGGCAAGAAGATCGGCGTCATCGGATTGGGAGCGATCGGCATTATGGTGGCCAACACCGCCGAGGCCCTGGGCATGGAGATCTGGGGCTATGACCCCTATCTGTCGATCGATGCGGCGCTACGCCTGTCACGCAATATCAAACGTTCGGCGAGTCTGGAACGCCTGCTCTCGGAGTGCGACTATCTCTCGCTGCATGTCCCTTTGAACAAGGAAACGCGTGAATTCATCAATGCCGATAAGTTCGCGGTCATGAAAAAGGGCGTCAAGCTCCTGAACTTCGCCCGCCGCGAGCTGGTGAAGACCTCGGATCTGCAGAAGGCCATCGCCGACGGCATCGTGAGCTGTTATGTGACCGACTTCCCCGATGAGGAGCTCATCAAGATGGAGAATTGCATCGCCATCCCGCATCTGGGCGCATCCACCGAGGAGTCTGAAGAGAACTGCGCCATGATGGCGGTCATGCAGCTCATGGAATTCCTTGAAAACGGCAATATCAAGAACTCGGTCAATTTTCCGGAATGCGCGCTCGACCGCTCCGGCAACCAGCGGTTGACCATCGCCAACCAGAACCTGCCCGGCATGATCGAGAAGATAACGCACCTCCTGGCCGACAGCCAGATCAACATCGCCGACATGCTCAACAAGAGCAAGGGCAATGTGGCCTACAACATCATCGATGTCGACGGCGAGATCAGCCAGGATTTGATCAAGAAGATCGGGTCGATCGAAGGGGTCGTCGCGGTCAGGGTGCTGTAGCAGCCCTGCCGCAATCACGTCCGTCTCTGCCAGCGGGGCAGCCGGCGCATACGTCTCGGCTGCCCCGCTGATCGTCTCTTCAAAATCCTTTGCGCAAGGGGGAGCATTCCTCATCTCCCGGTCACGCGCCGCCATGAAGCAAAAAAATGCTTGACAGCCGGGCCGTACAAAAAATATACGATAAAACGAATATCGTATAAAAACCAACGGCAGGATGGAGATGAAGAAAGAAAAGGTCGATTCGATTCTTACCACCGCCCGGCACATGTTCATCCGCTACGGCATCCAGAAGACCAGTCTGGAAGAGATCGCGCGGATATCCCGGGTCGCCAAGGCAACGATTTACACCTATTTCGGCAACAAGGACCAGGTCTTCATGGATGTGCTGAACCGGGAGGTGGCGGATATATCGGCGCGCATCCTCGAGGCGGTGGAGCAGGTGATGTCGCCCCTGGAAAAGCTGCGCGCCTTTATCTTCACCAGTACCCGCGTGGTGAGGGAGAGCGCCGACATCCTGAACCTCCACTCCGGGATCATCGATCGTCTGTTGCCCAAGTCCATCAGCATTCACAAGCTCTTGTTCAGCGAGCAGACCGCGACCCTGCAGGCCATCTTGAAGGAGGGCGTGAAGAAAGGCATCTTCAAGAACGACGACCTGCCCACCGCCCGCTCCATCCTCTACGCCCTGCGGGGGCTCGAGATCACGTGGCTGTTGAACAAGGACAACGCCGAGGTGGAGCGCGACTTGGAGAGCCTGTTCAAACTCATCTGCGGCGGTATCCTGCGGGAGAAGGAGGGTTCCTGTGCGTGACCTGTCCGTGTATCTCTACCTTTTCACGTTCTTTTCCCTGGCCGGGTGGTGCCTCGAGGTCATCTATCGCTCGCTCTTTGCCGGAAGGTTGATCAATCCGGGTTTCTCCAAGGGGCCTTACCTGCCGCTCTACGGCGTGGCGGCCGTCATCCTGACGCTGTGCATCGACGCCATGCCGGGCGGGACATATCCCGCGGCCCTGGAATTTTTTGCCAAGGCGCTGCTCTACGGGCTTGTCACCACCGGGATCGAACTGCTGACCGTACTGGTGTTCGGCAGGTTCCTCGGGCGGCCGCTGTGGGACTACTCGGGCGAGCCTCTGTGCATCAAGGGGTGCGTGTGCCTCAAATATTCCATTTTCTGGATAGTCCTGGCCTTCGGATTCGAATACCTGCTCCTGCCCGCCGCGCTTACACTGCGGGGGGTTCTTGCGCCGGCCTGGACGGACGCATTCTGCGCCGCGGTATGCGTCGTGCTGGCCATCGACTTCCTATGGCAATTCTCCTTGAGCGTGAAGCAGCGCTACGCGCGGGAAGACGGCGGCAGACAGATCGACTGGCTCGAATTCAATCACATCCTGCGGCCTCTGCTGGACAGCCCGGAAGTCAAGCGGCTGGCCGACTACAAGCACCATTGGAACAAGAACCGGCTGGAGCATTCCCTGGAGGTGGCCTGGCACGGATATTCAGTCTGTAAACGCCTCGGGCTCGATTACGCGGCGGCGGCGCGCGCCGGCCTTCTGCACGACCTGTTCTTTTACGACTGGCTCACCGAAGGCCCCCGGCTGCACGGGTTCAGGCACCCGCGCATATCCCTGGCCAATGCCCGCACGATCACGAGCTTGAGCGCCAGAGAGCGCGATATCATCAGAAAGCACATGTGGCCGCTCACGGTCGTGCCGCCGCGGTATCCGGAGGCATGGATCGTGTGCATGGCGGACACCTACTGCGGCATCAAGGACTATGTCGTGCTGTCGAGGAAGCTCAATGAAGGCTAGCATGCGCGTCGGGATCGATGTCGGCTCCACGACGGTCAAGGTGGCGGTCTTGGACGCACGAGGCTCAATCGTATTTTCCCGTTACGGCCGTCACTACGCCCGTACGCTTGAGACCATCAGGGCCATGCTGCATGAGGCGGAGCGCGAATTAGGAGACGTTGCCCTGGACGTGACCGTTACCGGATCGGCCGGCTTGGGCCTGGCCGAGAGGTGCGGACTGCCTTTCATCCAGGAGGTGGTGGCCTCGGCCAGGCTGATCAAAGAACGCTGGCCTGAGGTCAAGACCCTGATCGAGGTCGGCGGCGAGGATTCCAAGGTCGTGTTCTTTGATGAACGATTCCACCCCGACATGCGCATGAACGGCAGCTGCGCGGGCGGAACCGGCGCCTTCATCGACCAGATGGCCGCGCTGTTGGGCGTCGACGTCAGCGAGTTCAATGGTCTGGCGGCGGCCAGTTCCGGACGCCACACCATTGCCTCGCGCTGCGGGGTCTTCGCCAAGACCGATGTCCAATCGCTCTTGAGCAATCACGTGCCCAAGGAAGACATCGCCGCTTCGGTCTTCCATGCCGTGGCCCTGCAGGTGGCGGCTACCTTGTTCAGGGGCGCCAAGGTACGGGAGAAGGTGCTCTTTGCCGGAGGACCACTGCACTTTTTCCCGCTCCTCAGAAGCGCCTTCGCGGACGTGCTGGGGCTTGATGAGTTGACCGCGATCGTCGAGGCCGACCGTCCCGAGCTGATCGCCGCCATCGGCGCGGCCCTCTGCCACGGGGAGGGCGGCTGCACCATCGATATCCACAGTCTGATCGAACGATTGGGTGCCGGCACGCAACCGGTCGAGAAGACGGAAAAGCTTCCAGCCCTTTTCGCGTCGGAGGAGGAGCTTCGCGCCTGGCGGACCCGGCACGGCCGACATGTCGTCGAGCGCGCGGATCTCCGCGACATCGACGGCCAAGGCTGTTTCCTGGGTATCGATTCAGGATCTACCACGACCAAGATCGTGCTCATGGACGATTCAAACCGGGTTGTGCTCACCCACTATGGGTCCAACCACGGCGATCCCATCGAGGCCGCCCGTACCGGCCTGAACGCCATAGGACAACAGTTGAAACAGGCGGGCATAAGCATCACGATCGCCGGTACGGCCGTCACCGGGTATGGCGAAGACCTGATCAAGGCCGCCTTTGGCCTGGATGAGGGCGTGGTGGAAACCGTGGCCCATTTCCGGGCGGCCCAGACCTTCGACCCCAACGTTTCCTTCATCCTGGATATCGGCGGCCAGGACATGAAGGCCATTTTTATCGTCGAAAAGACGATCAGCGACATCCAGATCAACGAAGCCTGCTCCTCGGGCTGCGGCTCCTTCATGGAGACGTTAGCCCGCTCATTGAACTTCACGATCGACGAGTTCGCCCAGCTGGCCTGTGACAGCCGGGAACCGTTCGACCTGGGCACGCGCTGCACGGTGTTCATGAACTCCAAGATCAAGCAGGCGCAGCGCGAAGGGGCCTTGCTGCCCGACATCGCGGCCGGTCTGGCCTACGCGGTGATCAAGAACTCGCTCCATAAGGTGCTGAAGCTGACCGATGTGTCCGTGCTGGGCGATCACATCGTGGTTCAGGGCGGCACGTTCCGCAATCCGGCGGTCTTGAGGGCCTTCGAGCTCCTGACCGGCCGGGAGGCAATTCGGCCTGACATGGCCGAGCTCATGGGGGCCTACGGCGCCGCCATCATCGCCAGGGAAAGCAGTCACGCCCATCCCGGCCGGGTCTCGGGCTTCATCGGGTTCGATGGCCTGGAAAGGCCGCTTCCCATTAAGCGTGAGATGCTCAATTGCCGGGGCTGCGAGAACAACTGCCGCATCGCCCGTCTCCGGTTCGCCGGCGGCCGCGCGTATGTTACGGGCAATCGGTGTGAAAAGTGCTTCAGCAACCGCGGCCGTGTGGGTCGGCAAGGTCAAGATCTGGTGGCGGCCAAGATCGGGCTGCTCTTCGATCGACCGCTGAGCCCCGCTCACCGGCCTGTCCTGCGCTTCGGCATCCCGCGCGCCCTCAATATGTATGAAAATTTCCCGTTCTGGTGCGCCTACTTGAGGGGGTGCGGTTTCGAGGTGGTGTTGTCCTCGCCCTCGAACACAGCCCTGTTCGAAAAGGGTGTCGCAACCGTCATGTCCGACAATATCTGTTTCCCGGGCAAGCTGGTTCACGGCCATATCCGCGACCTCATCGAAAAGAAGGTGGACAGGATCTTCTATCCCAACGTCGTGTATGAGCACCAAGAGCAGGCTTGCGCCGACAACTGCTACAACTGTCCGGTCGTGACCGGCTATCCGGATGTCATCAAATCAGCGATGAACCCTGAAGAGGCAAGCGGCATCCCCCTCGATGCGCCGGCCATCAGCTTCAAAGACCCGGTGCTGCTGGAACGCCAGCTGGCCCGGTTCGTTAAACCCTTCGGGGTGGGGCGATCGCGATCCCGCAGGGCCTTCAGACAGGCGCTTAAGGAACAGGCGCGGTTCAAGGAGCGGCTGCGGCTCAAGGCGCAGGAGCTGATCGCGCATGCCGCCGCCCGCCACGAACCGGTGGTGGTGCTGTGCGGCCGGCCCTACCACATCGACCCCCTCATCAACCACGGCATACCCGCACTGATGGCCGATATGGGGGTGCACGTGATCACGGAGGACTCCCTGCCTCCGGCGCGGCGTGAGGCCCTCACGAACAGCCGCGTCCTGACCCAGTGGGCCTATTCCAACCGTATCATGGCCGCGGCCGAGTATGTCGGCGCGCAAGAGGATATGCGCATGGTGCAGCTGACCTCGTTCGGCTGCGGCCTGGACGCGGTATCGACCGACGAGGTGCGGCGGATACTCAAAGAGCACGGCCGCACCCACATGCTGATCAAGATCGACGAGATCACCAACCTGGGCGCCGTGAAGATACGGCTGCGCTCTTTTCTTCAGACCGCCTGGGGAAAAGGGGCGCCGGCCGCTCAGAAACCGCTCCGCCCGCCGGCAGGCGCCGGGGCATGCAGGCCTGTGCCTGAGAAGATTCTCATCCCCTGGGTATCTCCCCTGTATTCGCCGCTGCTTGAGCCATTGTTCAGGGCCTACGGCTATGATGCCGAGATCCTGCCCCCGCCGGATCGGTCCTCGGTGGAGCGCGGTCTGATG
>JAKQBR010000396.1 GCA_029574005.1 Deltaproteobacteria bacterium
TGTTGCTCTATACTCTTGATCGTCCCTGTGGGGAGATCTTTGTTGGGATGCGGCACGGTGACCCTGCCCGGCTTAGCTGGGTGCTTGAACTGAATGTGCGAGCCTTTCTGGGCCACCTGATACCAACCATCCGCCTTCAGCCGCTTTATGATCCCCCTGCTATCCATTCACACACGTATACACATATCGGCATTGCTTATCAAGCCTCAAGTGTGTAATGGTGTGTATGATACACCAAGACACTGAGAAGCGCCTGGGGTCATGAATGAAAAGGTGTCTTGAATCTTGACTATGTCGAGATGTATCTCAAAAGGTAACACCTCAGATTTTGCCACCTCATTCATCCAGGGCTTTCGAAACACACCGTGGTTGCTCTTGAATCAACCATCGCAAATCTTATTATTCCATCTATTCCCTCTTACAAGATCTAGAAACGGCGAATGGAGTTCAGGGGTGCAGGCTGAAAATCTTCGACACGATACATCCTGACGGCCAACAAGGCTATGAAAGCTCACGCATTGAACGTGCGGATCTTCATGATATTGACCGCGGCCCTGCTGGTACTGGGACCGCAGGCCCAGACCCTGAAGGGGCAGTCCGCCGGCGCGCCCTGTCCGGGAAGCTTTACCTGTAATACCTGGAAAGGCCCTGGAGATCAGACCGCGACGGGGCCAGAGTTCAGCATCGATACCCAGGGTCTGTCTCCTGGATATCATGAAATCACACTCCTGGCTTTGAACACGAGGGGCCAGACAGCTCGGGGTGCAGCACGGCTTGAGGTGACAATCCCGCTCCCGCCGCTGACAGTCAGGATCCACCCTGAATTTGTCCGTGTCATGCAGGGCGGCCAAGCACGTCCACGACATTCTATTTGACAGGAGGGGGTACTCCTCTTAGTATGCCCGTTAACCTCGGGCACCCCAGAATGTACCCCAAACACACAGGAGGTATCACATGCAACGCTGGACATACCGGAAGCCGGACAATCTTGTCGAACTCTTCGAGAATGCCGTCGAGCTCTTTGCCTATAACCATCTCTTCGGGGTCAAGACCCCGGACGGCACGGCCTTGCGGTGGATGACCTACAAGCAGGTGGGTGACCGCGTGGACAACCTGAGGGCCGGTCTGGCATCCCTCGGGATCGGCAAGGGCGACGCCGTGGGCATCATATCCAACAACCGCCCGGAATGGGCCATTGCCGCCTTTGCCAGCTATGGCCGCGAGGCGCGCTTCGTGCCGATGTATGAGGCCGAGTTGACGAAGGTCTGGGAATATATCATCCGGGACAGCGCCATCAAGGTGCTCTTCGTTTCCACGCCCGCCATCTATGAAAAGGTCAAGGACTTTCCCAAAGACATCGACACCCTGGAAAAGATCATCCTCATCGAGGGTTCAGGCCAGGACAGCATGGAGGCGCTGGAACTGATCGGCGCGCAGCATCCCGTCGTATCGGTTCAGCCCAGCCCGTATGATATCGCCGTGCTCATTTATACCTCGGGCACCACCGGCGACCCCAAGGGTGTCCTGCTCTCGCACGGCAATCTGACGCATTGCGCCAGGTCCGGGTACCATATCTACCCCGAACTCAACAGCAGCGCACGCAGCCTCTCCATCCTGCCCTGGGCGCACTCCTACGGCCAGACCGCCGAGCTGTACAATTGGTTCCAGTTCGGCGGCTCCATCGGCTTCATGGAAAAGGTGTCCACTTTGGCTCAGGACATGGCCCTGGTCAAACCGGTCTTCCTGATCGCGGTGCCCCGGATCTTCAACAAGATCTATGACGGGTTGTGGGCCAGGATGAACGCGGAGGGCGGCATCAAGAAGAAGCTGTTCGTCGCGGCCGTGGAGACCGCCCGGAAGAGACGCCTCCTGTCCGAACAGGGCAAGTCCGATGCGCTCATGAACCTGAAGTTCGCGCTGCTTGACAAACTGGTCTTCCAGAAGATCAGGGCCGGTTTCGGCGGCTGCCTCAAGGGGGCGCTGACGGCCAGCGCCACCATGAACCCCGAGATCGCCCACTTCTTCTTCGACCTGGGCATCCCGGTCTATGACTGTTACGGCCTGACCGAGACCTCGCCGGCCTGCACCATGAATTGTCCGGCCGCCTATCGCCTGGGCAGCGTCGGCCAGCCGGTGGAGCGGGTCAAGGTCGTGATCGACAAATCCGTGGTCGAGGAAGGGGCGGATGACGGCGAGATCGTCATCTACGGCCCCAATGTCATGCAGGGCTACCACAACAAACCCGAGGAGACCAAGGCGGTCATGACCCCGGACGGGGGGTTCCGGACCGGCGACAGGGGCCGGATCGATGCGGACGGCTTCCTGTATATAACCGGCCGCATCAAGGAACAGTACAAGCTGGAGAATGGAAAGTATGTCTTCCCGTCCGGGATCGAGGAAGAAATCAAGCTCATCCCGCTGGTGGCCAATGCCATGATCTATGGGGAAGGCAAGCCCTACAATATCTGCCTGATCTATCCCGACTTTGACGTGTTGAAGCGTTATGCGGCCGCGCATCACCTGCCGACCGACCCGGAACAGCTGATCAACCTCAAGGAGGTTCAGGACCATATCACCACCGAGATCCTGGAGTACCTGAAAAACAAGTACGGCGGGTATGAGATCCCCAAGAAGTTCGTCTTCCTGCATCATGATTTCACCATCGAGAACGGCATGCTGACCCAGACCATGAAGATCAGACGCGCGGTCGTCACCAAGGTCTACAAACAGGAGATCGAGCAACAATACTCCTGAGCCGGGACTTGAACCGGCCCGCAAGGCCGCAACCAAGGATTGAGCATCGCCGGAGCGGCGGTTGCCATGCGGCCGGGCATCGGGTCATGCCTTATCGCGGGGGGTCTTCATGAGCCCCACAGCGCATCCCTTAGGCCCGAGGTCCGTCTTATCCGCCGCGTTACGGCGGTCTTCAGGACATTCGGCTCTGCCCAGAGGTCCAGGCGGGTCCGCGCCCGGGTGATGCCGGTGTAGACGAGCTCGCGCGTCAGCACGGGGGTGTCGCGCTCGGGCAGGACCATGAGCACATGGCCGAACTCTGACCCCTGGCTCTTGTGCACGGTCATGGCAAAGACCGTGACGTGTTCGGGCAGGCGGCCGGGCGAGAACATACGCGGTCTGCCTTCCGGGCCGGGGAAGAAGGCCTTCAATCCATCGCCTGTCCTCAGGATAATGCCCACATCGCCGTTGAAGAGGCGCAGGCGGCTGTCGTTGCGGGTGATGAGGACGGGCCGTCCGTGATATTGCCGGCCCATGGGCTTGATAAGCCCGGAGGACTCCAGGACATCCTCGGCCAGGGCGTTTAAGGCGCCCACGCCATAGGGCCCTTCCTTGAGGGCGCACAGGACCCGGAAGCCGTTCAGGCGCTCGAGGCGTTCAGCTGGATCGGTGGCGGTGAGATAGGGCGCATAGCCCTGGATGATGAGCTCCTTTAAGTGGCGCTTGAGTAACGGTGCAGCCGGCAGGGGGGTAAAGCCCAGGTCAGGCAGGTCATGCGCTTCGATCATAGAGCACTCGCCGGTATTGACCTGGCGGCTCAAGCGTCCGATGCCGCTGTCGGGGGCAAAGCGGTAGTTGGTCCTGAGCTCGATGATGGAATCAACGAACCCGGCCGGGCCGCCGCCCTGGATATCGTACCCGGCGACATCCCGCACCAGCGCGGCAAAGGCGGCGGAATAGGCATGCTCCACGCCCGTATCGCACAGATCGCCCAGCACGTAGCCGGCCTGGACCGAGGCCAGCTGGTCGCGGTCGCCCAAAAGGATCAGGCGCGCGCCTTGAGGCACGGCGTCCACGAGCTTGGCCATGAGCGCCAGATCCACCATGGAGGCCTCGTCCACCACGACCACGTCATAGGGCAACGGGTTCAGCGCATGGTGCCTGAAATAGGGCGAATCCGGCAGCGGCCCCAGCAACCGGTGGATGGTGAAGGCCTCGGCGGGCATGGCGGCCTTGACCGCATCGCCGCAGGCAAGCCTGGCCGCGGCCTGGCGGACCGAGGCCTGCAAGCGGTCGGCCGCCTTGCCCGTGGGCGCGGCCAGGGCGATCCTGGCCTGATGGTCCTGGTCCAGGATCAGGGCCAGGATTTTGGCCACGGTCGTGGTCTTGCCCGTGCCGGGCCCTCCCGTGACGACCGTGAACCCGGTGGCGAGTGCGGCGATGGCCGCCAGGGCCTGGTAATCGATGGTCTCGGATTCTGTCGGGAAAAGCGCGGACAGGGTGCGCCGGGCCTTGTCCCAGTCCACGCTCTGCCGCCGCGCGCTCAAGTTCCGGATCGCGGCCGCCAGACACTGCTCGTAGTCATAGTAGCGCCGCAAATACAGCCGGGACTTGGCGTCTAAAACCATGGGTGTGTAGTCGTTATCGGAGCCGACCACCGGGCTTGACTGCACGGCCTTGCGCCAGGCATCAAGGGAGGGCGTCGCGCAATTCTGCTCAGGCAGCGGCGTTCCGGCCCAGGCCGCGAGGTCCAGGCAGATGTCGCCCTGGCGCGCGGCGCGGCTTACCAGCAGGGCGGCCAGAGCCACGTCGGCATCGGCGCCCAGGCGCTGCATGAGCGCGGCAAAGTGCCGGTCAATGGGTTCGAAATCAATCACGAGCCTCCTCCGATCAGGGCCTTTTCCAGTTCCTGGATGACGGCGAGGGAGGGCCGGGCGCGATGGATGCCATAGCCGCCGGATGCGTCGACACCACGCAGGAAGACATAGAACACGCCGCCGAAGTGCCGGTCATACTCGTAGCCGGACAGGCGTTGTTTGAGGTAGCGGTGCAGGGCCACGGTGTAGAGGTGGTATTGCAGCGGGTAGAGCTCGCGCTCCATCTCCTCGGCCAGGGCCGCGGGCCCGTAGTCTTCCACCGCGGGGCCCAGGTAGTTGGACTTCCAGTCCACGAGATAGAAGCGGCCTCGGCTATGAAAAACCAGGTCCATGAACCCGCGCATGAAACCCCGCATGGGTTCGAAGGCGAGGTCCTCCATGCGGGTGGTCCATTCATCCGGCGCGGCCGGAGAGATGGTCCGGCATACCCCCATGAACACCTCTTTTGAGAGGGCGGTCAGCGGGAAGTAGAACTCAAGCTCGTTAAGGCGCTCCCCTGCCCCGACCTGACGCAGGCGCAGCGACCCCGTCCCATCCAGCGGCGCATCGCAAAGGGTGTCCAGCATGCCGGCCACGGCATCCAGCCAGTACGGTTCGAACCCTGCCTCGGCCAATACGGCGCCGATAAGATCGCGCTGATCCGGGGCCGTGAAATCGGCGCGCTCGAGCAGGGCATGCAGCATCAAGCCGGTGCGCGCGCCCTTGGGCAGCGCGAAGATGCTGCGGTCGGAGGGCTGCTCGGCGTGCCGCGCCTCCACGAGGTCATAATCCCGCTCTTCCATGACCCCGCGCGTCAGCGAGGTGTAACTCGCAATGCAAAAGCTGCTGTCGACGGCGCCTTTGAACTGGCGCGCCGCGAGCTTCAGCTCTTGTGCATACAAACGATACGGCAGGGGCCGGCCCATGGGCAGGCCTTCAAGCTCGATGTCCCCGTGCGCCAACACGCCAAGCGCCCGGCGCATCTCATCATCGGTCTCAAAGGGCGGACAGGCAAGGCGCTGAGGCGAAAAGGCATATCCCAGGGCGGAGTTCTCGGCGTTGTGGATATGGCCCCAGACGAGGTAGGACTGCTCGCGGCCGCGGGTCATGGCCACGTACAAGAGGCGCATGTTCTCAGCCAGGGCCTCCCGGCCGCAGA
Source organism: Deltaproteobacteria bacterium (assembly GCA_029574005.1). Taxonomy (GTDB): domain Bacteria; phylum Desulfobacterota; class Desulfomonilia; order UBA1062; family UBA1062; genus JAKQBR01. The sequence goes on from JAKQBR010000396.1 coordinate 5,749, forward strand.
TCAGCCGATGGTTGTCGATATCGGGCGATCCCAGGTCCAGGATCTTGACATCCCGGTCGTGGAACACGACATCATCCTCATTGATGAAGTCCCAGGCATAGGGGCAGAAGACCACGGGGAATTCAAGGCCTTTGCTCTTATGCGTGGTGAGGATCTTGACCGCGTCCGCGTCGCTTTCCAGCCTGATCTCGTGTTCCTCGATGCGTTCCGGGCTTGAGCGCTGGATGGCGAACCAGCCCAGCAGGCCTTCCATGCTGGGCTGGTAGACGCGGTCATGCTGGTGCAGGAGCTCGGCCAGGTGGATGAGGTTGGTAAGCCGGCGTTCCCCGCGCGGCAGACCCACGAGACGGACCTTGACATCCCCGTCGATGAATGCACGCATCATGCGCATGAAGCCGTATTCGCGCCAGAGCTGGTGAAAGCGCTGGAACTGTTCTTCGCACGCCTCCCAGCGCTGTTCATCCGTGAGCACCGTCTCGATCTCCAGGGCCGTGAGTCCGAAGAGCGGCGTTGCCAAGGCGGCGCAGATAGAGCCTTCCCGGCCCGGGTGGACCACGGCCTTGAGGAAGATCTCCAGATGGAAGGCCTCCAGGCTTTCAAACACGTTTTCATCGCTGGCGATCACGCACGGCACTAGCCAGGCGCTCAGCGTGTCGCGCATGAGTCGCGCCTGTGATTTCCTGCGCACCAGCACCGCGATCTCGTGCGGCTTAAACGTTCCCTGGGCCAGGATGCGGGTGATCTCCACCGCCACGCCGTTGGCGACCATCTCCTCCGCATCGGGCTTGGCCAAGGGCTTGGCGCCGCCTGAGGGCAGGAACCAGAGCTTCAGCGCCGGGCCCGGCGCGCGGGGCGTCCTAGGCTTGGCCGGCTTGGCCGGATCGAAGCTGATCTCAGGGAATACAAAGGCCTGCGGGAAATCGAAGACGGTATTCACGGCCGTGATGAGCCCGGGTACCGAGCGCCAGTTGCTGGTCAGGGTGAAACGGTTCCCGCCCGGCACATCGTCGGCGGCCTTGAGGTAGGTGAAGATATCCGCGCCGCGGAAGCTGTAGATGGCCTGTTTGGGGTCTCCGATCAGGAAGAGTATCCCGGGGGTGAAGAGGCCCTTGAAGATGTCGTACTGGATGGGATCGGTGTCCTGGAACTCGTCGATCAGGACGGCCTTGAAGCGTTGACGGATGGACTCGCGCAGGCGCGCCCCGCCCGGCGAGGCCAGGGCCGCATGCATGCGCAGCAAGAGATCATCGAAATGCAGGACCCCTTGGGCGTCCTTGTAGGAGGGAAATTCCGCGCGCGCCAGGCGGACGGCCTCGGTGGTAAGCCACAGGCTGTAGCGCCGCGCCTGTTCTTCAAGGTCCCGACCCAGATTCCACACCGTGGAGCAGACATCGAAACACGCATGCCGCGGGGCGCTGAAGCCTTTCTTGATGCAGGTCGCCATCTTGGCGGTGGTGAGCTTTTCCAGGGAACTGGGCAGGGGCGGGTGTGCGCCGGCAGCCAGGAAGACATCCATGTCCGCCATCGCGCCCCTGACCAGCGCGTCTTTATAGCTGCTGCGCTTGAGCCCCGGGTCATGCAGGAGGATCTGCTCGATTTCCGCCCGGGACGCGGTCCAGAGTCTTTGCGCGTCCTGTACCGCCAGGCGGTAGGCCTCCAGGCCGGTGAAGGCGGGGCGGTCGATCTGAGGCAGGATGCGCGTCAGGGGTCCGGCCTTTTCGATACGCCTCACCAGTTCCTCCGGCGAGATCCCCTGGCCCATGATGGCGCTCAAGATCTCGGGCTCCAGGCCATACAGGCGGCGGCGGAAGAAATCATCCACGAAATCCAGGAGCAGCTCGCGCTGATCGCTCACCAGCTCGGTGCTGAAGCGGCTGCCGGTCTCGAAGGCAAACTCCTTGAGCATGCGCTGACAGAAACCGTGGATCGTGGCGATGGCCGCGGTATCGAAGGTGCGCAGCGCCAGGCGCAAACGCCCGCGGGCGATCACCGGCTGAGACAGGCGGGCGATCTGCGCAGCCAGGTGCTCATCGGGACAGGCGCCGCCCTCCAGGGCCTTGAGCATCTCCTTGAGGCGCGAGCGGATGCGGTGCTTCAGTTCCTGGGTGGCCGGCACGGTAAAGGTGACCACCAGGATCTCTTCGGCCTTAAGACCATGCTCCAGGATGAGCCGGGCATAGAGGGTGGTGATGGTATGGGTCTTGCCGGTGCCGGCGCTGGCCTCGACCAGATTGGTCCCGGCCAGGGGTACGGTTAAGGCGTCCAGTTCTCTCACGGCATCCCTCCGGCCATATGGTCCATGAGCGGCAGGAAAAAGGCATTAGCGATCTGCTCGAACGCGTCATCGAAGGCGTCGTGTTCCCCGGGATAGAGCTGGTAATAGGCCTCGGCCCTCTCGCCGGAGGAGCTGGAGGCGTAGCCTTCCCAAACCTTGCGGGCCGCCTTGAGCGCATCCTCGCCGTCCTTGCGTTTGATCTCCGCATAGCGCCAGGATGATTCTGGGAAGAGGTGCAGCGGCCGCGAAAGGCCCTGCCAGTACAAGGCCAGGATCTGGGCCAGGAACATGCCGGCGTCGTCCAGGCCGCGATACGCGATGCCCTTGTCCGTGCCGAGACACACGCTGGGTGTCAAGGGCCGCATGGCGTTCACGATCAGGTGCCTGACCCAGGCCCGGACATAATCGCGGGCCTTGAGCTTGGCGGTGCGGTAATACACCTGGCCCGCGGGGTACAGGGCCATCCGCCCCGTGATACGGAACCCTTCGATCTCGAGGTCGATGGGGAGCTCCTCCGGCATGGCGTCGCCGGTCTTGGCCGCCACGCGCTCGACGAACGGCAGGGTTTGAGCCAGCAGGTTCCCGTAGGCCGCCTGCCCCAGGTTGCCGTGCGGCAGGAGCCCCAAGGCCTTGAACAGGTCATAGGGCGATGAGGGCTTGCCCTTGAGCAGCGCCTCGGCCAGCCGCTGTTTGAGATGGTACCGCGCCAGCGCGTCCAGGCTGAAGGTCTCGCGGTCCTGGATCGCGAGCGTGTCCTGGTCCAGATGGATGCGCAGCCGCTCCTTGAGGAAGAACTTGACCGGGCTCATAAAAAAACGTTCGAGGTCAGGCGCGGTGATGGTGCGCCACTCCGGTCCGGGCTCCGGCAGCCGCTCCTGCGCGAAGGCCGGGCCGGGCTCTCCCTTTGTCAGCCGCTGAGCCGCCCGGCAATCGCTTAGCGAGTAGCTGAAGAGAGCCGCGCCGGGCGTGAAGTAGGCCGGAGAAAAGGCCTGCAGACGGTGTTGGGTGGTGATCGCCTCGGCCACGCTGCCGGAGGGGACGGTAAAACGCTCTTCGAGATAGTCGATGAGCTCGCTCAAGAGCACCGCGGGCGGGATCGGCGTATTGTCGCGCAGGCTCAAGCCCACATACCAGATCCAGAGCTTGGCGCGGGCGGATAACAGGGCCTCCAGGAAAAGGTAGCGGTCGTCCTCGCGCCGGGAGCGGTCGCCCAGGCGGGGCTTTTTGGCCATGAGGTCGAAGCCCTTGTGGACCTGTTCTCGCGGGTAGGCGTCGCCGTTCATGCCCAACAGGCATACAACCGTGAAGGGGATGCTGCGCATGGGCAGCAGCGAACAGAAGGTCACCCCGCCGGAGAGAAACCGGCCTTCCGAGGGTTGGCGCAGATTGGCCTGCAGGTACTCACGCACCACGTCCGGACCGACAGTTACGTCCGCGGCGGGTGCGTCGGCCAGACGCCGTATGGTCGCGCGCAGGAGCGAGAAATCGCGCGGGGCATCGTCGGCGCACAGCATGTCATCCAGGAGACGCTCCAGCAGCGCGGACCAATCCGGCAAGGGGCGGGATTCGGCCAGGCTTGCCGCATAGGCAAAGACCTTGGTCAAGAAATCCAGGAAGGCCCCCAGCAGGCGGGTATTGTCGCCTTCGATCTCGTCATACGGCAGGATTCCGGCAAAGAGCCGCTCGCCGCCGCCCGGCAGGGCATACCCCAGGATCAAACGGTCCAGGCCCGCACGCCAGGTGTTTTCCTCGCAGGCCGGCAAACCCAGCCTGGCCTTGTCCGGACCGTCCAGACCCCAGCGGATGCCCACGTCATCGATCCAGCCCTGCAGGGTTGCAAGGTCAGACTCCGCCAGGCCGAAACGGTTGCGGACCACGGCATAGTCCAGAAGCGCCGCCACTTCCGATGCCTTGATCCGTCCCTGCCCGAGACCCAGGACGGCCAGGAAGGCATCGCCCAGCGCCGTGCTCAATGCCGGCAGATCCGCGATGCGATAGGGGATCGGGGGCTCGCGGTCCGCGGCGAAGACCGCCTCGATGTACGGGGCATACACGGAGATCTCGGGCGCCATGACGACGACATCCTCGGGTTTGAGGTCCGGCTCGCCCTCGAAGAGGGCCAGCAGGTTGTCCTTGAGGACCTCGACCTCTCGCATGGGGCTGTGGCAGACGTGGATGCGGATCGAATCATCGTCCTTGTCCAAAGGACGCGCCGGTCCTTCTTGCAGGTTGAGGATATCGGCCTGCAGGGCATGCAGCAGCGTATCGTCCCCGGCCTCCTGGGACAGGTCATGGTCCTGGGGGTCATAGCCATAGATCAGGTTCAGGAACTCCCGGCCCTGTCGGCCCAGAGACGCCAGGAGGCGGTTGCCCTCCACCAGGTGCAGATCCTCGATGTCGCCCTCATATCCGGCGCTGATGCGCGCCTGTTCGGGTTCGGAATAGAGATGGAACCATGCCTCGCGGCTGGGGTTCAACAGGAACATATGCACATCGAGACGGCGCGACAAGGCATGCAGGATCTCGATATGATACCTCGGCAACGTAGAAAGGCCAAAGACGCTGATCCGCTCCGGGAGGTCGCGGGCCCGGTCGAGCTCGGAGAGGAAGCGGCTCTTGAGCCGGGCCTTATGTTCACCCACGGCCAGGTTCCGCCAGAGCTCGGCCTGCCAGGCTTCGTCGGGATCGGCGGAGTTAGTGAGGCGTCCCTGCTCCCAGCCGAGCACCATCTCGGGCCGGTAGATGAGGTACTGATCATAGGCATCGGCTACGCCGCGCGCCAGCTGAAAAAGCTTGACGCCCTGTTGGTCGCCCTTGAGATAGTTGTCCAGAACGGCGAAGGCCCTGGTGGCCAGCAGCGCGGGCAGCCGGCCCATGATCTGCCAGACCAGGGCTTCCTTGTCGAACCTCAGCGGTTGCGACAGCCCCAGCACCCGTTGAAAGGTATCATCGATGAAGGCATTCGGGAACGGGAAGACCATGTTGGCGCAGATACCGAGATATTCGGCCAGTCGCATGGACAGCCAGTACTCCATGCCCTTGCTCTGCACCACGATGATCTCCGGCGCGAAGGCCGAGGACAAGGGGGGCGCGATCGTCCGCGCCAGCTCGTGCGCCAAAACCTCCAGACGGTTGCTGAAATGGATATTCAGTCCGGACATACAGCCCCAAAAAAAGCCATCACACGATTCGTCACGGGATACAGCATACCATATTTTCGATCAGCCCGGCAGGCATTATTCGTCTTCGGGGACGGACGCCCCTGGTTTGGTCCTTGTCTTTCTCCGTGACTGCGCCATGGGCGGTGAACCGGTTCATGTGCGGCGATAGGCAAGGCCGTCCGTGGATTGAACCACCTCGCCGCGGTTAACCAAGTCGTACAGGTGCTTGCCGATCATGTGGGTCTCGCCGTTGCACAGGAACCAGTCGATATGGCTCTTATAATCCCAATGGTAGATGGGCGAGGCATACACCAGCTCTTCCAGGGTTATCCAAGCATCACGGGGGATCAAATTCAGGATGTCGGACCGGCGCTCGTCGAACACGGCCAGATAGGCCTGCAGGCGCCGCCCCAGGTAGGGTTCGCGCACCGGCCTGGCATGCCCGGAGATATAGGTGGTGACAGGCATATCCTGGATCCTGGCCACCGAGGCCCGGAAGTCGCCGATGTTCGACTCGGCGTTGCCGTACCAGGGCCCGAAGGGGCTCAGGTCGATATCCCCGCCGATCATGGTCCCGGAGGCGGGCTCGAAGAAGCAGTAGTGATCGCGGAGGTGTCCGGGCGTATGCACGGCGACGAGCTTGATCGCGCCGAGATCGAACTCGGCGCCGTCGCCGTAGACGCCGTCGGGGGTGAAATCGCGGTAGCCGGTGATGGGCAGATAATCGCGCGTCCAGATCTCGCCCAGGTGCGAGCCCATCATGCGTACGCCGAGCTTGTCCGTGCTGCCGATGGAGTCAAGCCCTTCCTTGGGTACGACGATGCGGGCCCCGGAGCGTTCCCGCACGAGCCAGTTGCCGCCCGTGTGGTCCGGGTGGGAGTGCGTGTTCAGGACCAGGTCGAGGCGTACCAGCTCCAGGAGTTTCTCGATGATCGATAGGCCGCAGCCGGTGTCGATCAGGGCCGTGCGCTTATCCAGCACCAGGATGGCGTTGGAAAACGGCGAGCGGCCGCGGCCCAGGCCCTGGACCACATGGATATGCTCATCGATGCTGAGTAGCCTGATACCGGCGGCCTTGAGTGCGGCGAAGTCCATGGCGCAGGCGATTATAGGGCGCGCCTCCCATCGTGGTCAAGCATGGAAAAAAACCTATTGTTCGAGCGACGATTTCCCGAAAAGGATATACGGTAGCGTTAGACTATGGAGGCATGTCGATGAACCACGAGACCATATCCCACAAGCTCCTGATCGCGGTCCCGGCGCCGGCCGACCGTAATTTTCTCCTCGATGCGCTCAAGCCCGAGAACGAGACCTTCACCGCCCTGACCGGCGAAGAGGCCCTGCGCATCGTGGAGACCGAGCGACCAGACCTCATTTTGCTCGATGTGCTGCTGCCGGGACTGGATGCCTACGAGGTATGCCACCGCCTGGCGGGCGACAAGGCCACGGCGGCCATCCCGGTGATCTTCGTGGCCGATAAAGCCGCCGAGCCCAAGGTGGTCGAGAACCTGGCGGTGGGCGCCGCTGACTATATCCTCAAGCCCTTCAGCCTGCCGATCGTCAGGCTCAGGGTCAAGAACCTGTTGGAGCTCAAGCATACCCGCGACAAGATCAACGCCATTACGTCCATCGACGAGCTGACCGGCGTTCCCAACCGCCGCCGCTTCATGGAGGCCTTCGAGAACGAATGGCGCCGCTGCGCCCGCTACTCGCGTCCGCTCTCGCTCATCCTGATCGACATCGACTACTTCACGCTCTTCAGCGTCAACCAAGGGGCCCAGGCCAGCGATGAATGCATCTGGAAGGTGGCCAGGGAGCTGAGCTATACCCTCAGGCGCCCCTCCGACATGGTCAGCCGCTTCGGTGGCGAGTCGTTCGCCGCGATCCTGTCCGAGACCGACCCGCAGGGGACTACCTTTGTGGCCGAGATGATGCAGCGCAACATCGCCGGGCTCAACCTCAAGAACCCCTCTTCGCCCATCGCGGACCGCATCACCTTGAGCATCGGCGCGGCCACCACCATCCCGCACCACAATGAGTCTTCCTCCATGCTCATCAAGACCGCGGAAAAGGCGCTGGCCGAGGCCAAGAGCCTGGGGCGCAACCGGACGGAGTTCATCAGCCTCATCGGTTAAGACAGCGTCTTTTTTTACCGAGTGTTAAAATTAGGTGTTGATTCATCTGTCAATAATCGTGTATACAGTGGTTCTATATTTCTTATGAAGGAGGCATACTGCGATGGATCTTGCGAATGTAATCATCGAGAAGAAAGGCTATGTGGGAGTGCTCACGCTCAACCACCCGCCGGTCAATTCATGCAACCTGGCCACGCTTGAGGACATCAACAAGGCCCTTGACGACCTGGAAGGCGACAAGAACGTGCGGGTGATCGTCATCACCGGCGGCGGTGAAAAGGCCTTCTGCGCCGGCTTCGATGTCAGCGACGTGGCGAACTCCGACAAATGCCGGACCCTGGGCCAGGAGACCTGGACGCGCGTCGACCGCCTGGAGAAGCCGGTCATCGCCGCCATCAACGGTTTTGCCTTGGGCGGCGGCTGCGAGCTGGCGCTGGCCTGCCATTTCCGCATCATGGCGGACAACCCCAAGGCCTCCATCGGCCTGACCGAGCTCAACCTGGGCATCATCCCGGGCTGGGGCGGCTGCGTGCGCATGTGCCGCCAGCTGGGCCGCGCCAAGGCCCTGGACATGATCCTGTTCAGCCGCAAGGTGAGCGCCTCTGAAGCGCTGGCGCTGGGTCTGGTCGACAAGGTCGTGCCCCAGGGCGAGGCCCTGAAGGAGGCCCTTGCCATGGCCGAGATCATCGCCCAGCGGCCGCCGATCGCCGTGAAGTTCGTGCTCAAGGCCATGAAAGGCCTGATGAACCAGAACATCGACGAGGGCCTGCGCTGGGAGTCGGAAGGCGTCAAGACCACGGCCGCCAGCAAGGACGCGGCCGAAGGCTTTACGGCATTCTTCGAGAAGCGCGCCCCGGTCTTCACCGGCGAATAGGCAATCAGCCTCCCCTGCCTGCTTGAACCGACCGACAGGCAGGGGGCCGCGCACCATTCCGATCTTACCCAACGGGGGAGCGCATGCCCGGGATCCTGGACGGCGTCAGAATCATCGATATGACCCAGTTTATCTCCGGGTCGCGCTGCACCCAGCTGCTGGCCGACATGGGCGCCACGGTCGTGCACGTGGAGCCCAGGGAAGGCCAGACCCTGCGGCTGATCTTCAGCCTGGTCCCCGGCGCGGAGCGCAACTTCTCGATCTTCAACCGCAACAAGTACGGTCTGTCCCTTGACTGGCGGCTTCCGGACGGCCGGGAGATCCTGCTCAAGCTCGCCCGCATGAGCGATATCTTCGTGCACAACCTCATCCCCGGCACGCTCGAACGCCACGGCCTGGGGTATGAGGACCTCAAGGCCCAGAGGCCGGATATCATCCATATCGCCATCTCAGGCTTCGGCGAAGTGGGCGTCAATCCGGACCGGGCGGCCTTCGACATCATCGCCCAGGCCGTCAGCGGCCAGTTCTGGAACGACCAGGAAGACTTGCGGCTGCCGTGTAACTACTGGGCCGATCTGGTCAGCGGGGCCTACGCCGCCAACGCAGTACTCCTGGCCCTGATCAACCGCATGAAGACCGGGGCGGGAGGACATGTGGACATCTCCATGCAGGACGTGCTCTATACCAACAACTACCGCGCCATGGTGGACAAATGCATGGGGCCCATCATGGCTGAGGTCGAAAAGACCCTGGGAAGAAAGCCCCGCGATGTCCTGAACTCGGAGGACCGCATGCCGTTCTACGGCTTCTTCAAGACCACCGACGGCAAGGTGGCCATCGTGGCCCTGACCCAGCGACAATGGCAGGCCCTCTCCGAGGTCGTCGGAAGCCCCGAGCTGGCAGACGACCCCCGCTTCAATACACTGATCAGCCAGATCCACAACCATGACGAAGCGGTCGAGATCATCGAGAAATGGACCTCCGGCCGCGCGTCGCGGGAGGTCATCCAGCAGCTGGAGGCCAGGAGGATCCCCTGCGGAACCGCCTACACCATTGACCAGGTCAACCGCGACGAGAACCTCAAGGAGCGCGGCATGTTTGCGAGAGTCAAGCATGCCCGTTTCGGCGATGTCGATGTACCCGGCATCCCCTACCGTTTCACGAACGGCGCGGGAGAGATCCGCATGCCGGGGCCTGACCTGGGGGAGCATAACGATCTGATTCTCCGGGACTGGCTGGGCTACAGCCCGGGTGAGATTGAAGCCCTCCGCACGGCGGGGGTGATCCGTTAAGGCCCGGTATTACGGGGCCCGGGTCGGGTTCGATGGCGCTGCCGGCGCCGCGGGCGCCGCTTCAGCCGGTGGCGATTCGTTCCCGGCCGCTTGCCCTCCGGGCGGGGGAGCCGGCTGCGACGGCACGGAGTTCCCCTTGTAGTTGACCACGATGCTGATGCGCCGGTTCTTGGGGTCGGCCGGGTTCTCCTTGACGAAGAGCTTGGTGTCGGCATAGCCGGAGACCATCTCGAACTGCTCGGGCCTGACGCCGTCTTTTTCCATCTCGATGCGGGTCGAAAGCGCGCGTTCGGTGGAGAGTTCCCAGTTGCCGTAACCCTTCGCGGCCGCGTAGCCGGTGGAATCGGTGTGACCTTCGATGATGAGGCGCTTATCGAGCATCTGCAGCACGGAGGAAAGCTCCCGGATAATGGTCTTGCCGGCCTTGTTCAGCTCCGTGCCGCCGGGCGGGAAGAAGGAATCTCCTTCGGTGTCCACGATCTCGATGCGCACATTGCCGTTTTCGTCCATGATCACGATGCGGTCCTGGTACTGCTTCAACTTGTCGTTGACCTGGGTGCGCAGCTTTTCCGCCAGCTGGGTGGAGCTGATCTCGGGTGTGTTCGCGGCGGTCTTGCCCCGGCCGACCTCGAGCATGCCCTTGCCCGGAACGCCCTCTTTTTCGCTGATCGCCGATCCGCCGCCCTTCTCGAAGATGGAGTAGTTCTGGAAATACTCGGACATGGCGATCTTCTTCTGCTGCGAGGTCATGTTCAGGAGCCACATCAGGAGGAAGAAGGCCATCATGGCGGTCATGAAATCGGCATAGGCCACCTTCCACGAGCCGCCGTGCGCCGCGTCACTCTTCTTCTTGTATTTCTTGATGATAACGGCCTGTTCCTTGTCCTCGGCCATCACTTCTTTCCTTTCAGGATCTTTTCGAGCTCTTCGAACCCCGGACGTTCGCTCTCGGGAATAGCGCGGCGGGCGAACTCGATGGCGATCTGGGGCGTGGAGCGCGCCACGAAGGATACCAGTGCGATGCGAATCACCTGATAGTAGGCCGCCTCTTCCTTGACGTAGTGCTCCATCAAGGTGGCCATCGGCCCGATGAAACCATAGCACATGAGCACGCCCAGGAAGGTGCCCACCAGGGCCACGGCCACGTGGTGGCCCAGGACCTCGGGCGGCTCGTTGATGGCGCCCATGGTGATGACCACGCCCAAGACCGCGGCCACGATACCGAGCCCGGGGAGTGAATCGGCCATCTTGTTGATGCGGTGGTAGGGGTGCATATCCTCCTCGGTGTTGGCGTCGATGTCCACCTCCAGGAGGTTGTCGAACTCGTGCGACTGGATATCGATGGTCAGGAGGATCTTCAGGCTGTCGCAGATGAACGTGAGTGTCCGGTGATTGGCCATGATCGCAGGGTAGCGTTTGAAGATCGCACTCTTGGCGGGGTCGTCCACATCGGATTCAATGGCGATGATACCCTCCTTGCGCATCTTGGAGAAGATCTCATAGAGCAGCGTCAGCACCTCGATATATTTCTTCTTGTCAAAGCTCTTGGGCTTGAAGATGCCCGCAAGTCCCTTTAACACATGCTTGAGCATCTTCATCGGCGTCATGATGATGAGCCCGCCGATAGCGGCGCCGAAGATGATCAGGACCTCGACCGGCTGAATAATGACGCTCAGATTCCCCTTCTCTAGGAGAAACCCGCCCATGACACCGACGAGCACGACAATCATTCCGATGATTACATTCATGGTGATTAAATCATCGACCGCAAACGGCAAATAGTTTAGCAGGGCAGTCGGAAGGGGTGCGGGGGACGGCGGGCAGGGGAGACGGGAAGAACGACGATCAGACGAGGAGTCCCACGCTGTCGGGAACACCCCGGCTCGTTCGTGTTCAATCAGGGGGGTGTCCCAAGCGCATGCCCGTGCGGCTCACTTCTTCGATTTGCCCTTTTCGGTCCCTTCTTCGGGGTGCTTTTTCTCCTCATCCACCTGGATGGTCACCGTCACCTCGGGCGGGATGTCGTCGATGAAGCGGACCTCGGGCGGGAACAACAGCTTGGGCTCGAAGGTATAGGTCTCGGATATCGTGGAGAGGTCGACTTCCGTGGTGTTGACGGTGATCTTCCTCTTCAGGAACTTGCTGGGGACCAGCACCTTGACCGTACCGGGGGTGAGCAGGATATTCTTCAGGACCAACTTGTCGGGCAGGCTTCCTTTCGTGTTGACATGCACCGGCAGGTTCCTGGTGTGCAGGCGGTAGGCGGTCAGCTTGATCTTGGTGGGCGAGATCTTGGTTACGCTCAGATTGGAAGGGACCCGGATCATGTTCTTGGTGATCATGATCTCCTGGTAGCCTTCCTCTATATTGGCGAGGTCGAACGAGATCTTGAGGCTGGAGGGGTTGAAGAGGTTGAAGGCCTGCACGCTGCCGGTCAAGGCCACCTTGGCCTGGGAGATCCTGGGTTCTTCGACATACCATTCGGGTGGAATATTGCGGTATTCGATGGGCACCGTAAAGTCGCGTTGGATCCAGTCCCGCTGATACCCGAAGGCAAACCACAGCACCAGGGCCAGGAGGACGGCCACGGCCTTTTCGGCGGTATTCTCGCGCAGCCAGTGGGAGAAGAAGAGGCCTGCGCGGCCCTCGGGCGTGCTGCGCTCGTAGAACTGCTCCAGGATGCCGGTGAGCTCCGCGGACGATTCCACCTGCTCCAGCCTGCCCTGCCGG
>JAKQBR010000397.1 GCA_029574005.1 Deltaproteobacteria bacterium
GGTCAGGCGTTTTCCTGAAATGGGTCTCAAGATTCCGCACATGGGCTGGAACAGCCTGTCGCCGCAGGTCGATCACCCGCTGCTGGCGGGCATCGACCCCCTGGCGCAGTTCTATTTCGTGCATTCGTATTATCCTGAGCCCCGGGATGCGGACGCGATCACCGCGACCACCACCTACGGCATCCCCTTCGCATCCGTACTGGCGCACGGCAATGTCTTCGCCACCCAGTTTCACCCGGAAAAGAGCGGTGAGCAAGGCTTGAGGATCCTGGAAAACTTCAGCCGCTGGGACGGGAAGGGGTGAAAAAGAATTCAGGAGTCAGAATAAAGATTGAAATTCAGAAGACAGGGTCCAGAATCCAGAATAAAATGAAACGCAGGGTCCGTGTTGCCCTACGTGCCGATCACCATTCTGACTCCTGTTTCATTCGCTCCAGCCGCTCTCGCCGATCAGCTTGACAAAGCGGCAGCCCCCCAGGCTTTCCGTGGTGGTCTGGCCGTTTTTCTTGGTGACGCGTTTGAGGTCCTGCAGGTACTGGTCGCCGACCGGGATCACGAGGATCCCGCCGGGGGCAAGCTGCTCCACCAGGGCCTCGGGGACATGCGGGGCGCTGGCCGTGACGATGATGCGGTCGTACGGGGCGTCCTTGGCATACCCGCGGGTGCCGTCGCCGATGCGGATATGGACGTTGAAGATACCGAGCTCGTCCAGAACCTTGCGGGCGCGCGCCGCCAGGACGCCCAACCGTTCCACGGTATACACGCTGCCGCAGAGCCTTGACAGGATAGCGGCCTGATACCCCGAGCCGGTCCCGATCTCCAGGACCTTGTTCTCGGCCTCGGGTTTCAGGGCCTCGGTCATGAGGGCCACCATGTAGGGCTGTGAGATGGTCTGCCCGTAACCGATGGTCAGGGGCGCATCGTCGTAGGCCTTGTACTTGAGATACTCGTCCACGAATTTGTGGCGGGGGATCTCCAGCATGGCGCTCAAAATGCGGGGGTCTTTGACGCCGCGGGCTTCGATCTGCTCGCGCACCATGGTCCGGCGCGCGATGAAAGGGTCTACCATAGCGCGTTCCGCCTGCTTGCAACCGTCAGAGCCATACCCACCCCAGGTGATGTCATGGGGCATATTATACCCGCGATAAGGCTTGAATGCAAGGTGCCAGCGTTGAGCCTTGCGGTCGATACCTCTATCTGCTAGGTAGGGGTGAACATCATGCATATGGGGAGGGGACTTTGAACAGGATCGTTTCATGCGCGGCCTTATTCGGGCTGCTCTGTCTCATGGGGGCGTGTTCCTCCTCCAGGCCTGAGATCACCTCCGCCACGATCTCGGATGAACACCCGGTCGTCGGGCAGCGCCTGCTGCTGAGGGTGTATGCCCAGAGCGACAATCCCCCCCTGCGCTATATCTGGAACGGCAGCGGCATCTTTCAGAGTACGGACAAGGACTTGAGGGCGGGGGAGCCGACCGAGAGGTATTACGTCTACTGGATACCCACCGGCGAGGGCACCCGTACCGTCTCGTGCACGGTGATCGATGACGAAGACAATGAGGAGACCTACCATTTCTCCGTCAATGTCAGGCACAGGACCCTGAAGGAACTCCAGAGCTCCGATCTTGTGATCATGGCCAAGGACCCGAAGTCCTTGACCGGCGGCATTCTGGCCGGGATCAGGGGGCATGATTTCGTCTACTATACCGCCGTGGAAACCTCGGATTACAAGTGGGGCGAGTCAGAGTTCAACTGGGACGAGATCGCCGATCCCCTGGACGCCATGACCATGACCACGTCCAGCGTCTCATACCTCTATTCCATCACCTCGGTATGGGCCGTGCATCAGGAGACCCCGGGGGACTGGGAACTCGTCTCGCGCGGGTCTTCAAGCGATACCAGCCGTGACACCCCGTTTGCGGATGACGGGGTGGGCGCGGTGAACACGATAGGCGTGAACGGGGCCCAGATCTGGGTGGGCACGGATAAGGGACTGTATCTCTACTCGACCACCGGCGATGGCTGGGCCGATGAACCGGTCGAGTTGGTTCAAGGAAACCCACACGCCGTCGTCAATGACATCTATACCGCCAACGATTGCGTGTATGTGGCCACGGAAGCCGGGATATTCTTTACCGAAGACAACGGCGGGACATGGGAAAGGTTCGACGGCACCGGGGATACGAAAGCCATAACCGGCTACCATGACATCAGCCTCGATACCGTGACGATATACGCCCTGACGGAAGAAAGCGAAGGCAGCGCCACCTATACCATCCGGTGCTATCGCGATGACGGCGCGGAAGTTCTGGCCGAGCCCGGCTATCCTCCGGACTCGTATGCCTGGATCGAGGGTCTGGACACCGACCCGCTCGGCAATCTCTGGTTCGGCAAATGGCGATGGAATGCGGATGACGGCTGGGAGAATCCGGCCGCCATCGACGATGCGGCGGACAACATTGTCCGCTCCATGGTGAGCCCGGAAGGTCTGCTCTACCTGCAGACGAGCTTGGGGAAACTGCTGGTCTGGGGAAAGGCTGAGGATTGAGCCGGTCCGGCGGCCGTAACGGTGAAGGTGAAGGACGGCTCTGTGTCACGGCCGGACGGTTACTCCGGCCCCTGTGCCCCGGAAGGCTCCGCATGGGTGCGCAGGGCGATCTCGCGAGCCAGGTCCTTGAGGATGCCGTTCAAGACCTGCTCGGGGTAGGGCGCGGATACGTACTTGCGCGTCAGGAGCTCAAGGTCCAGACCGCGGTTTTCGGCCGCGGCCGAGAACGTGCTTAAGTATCTGGTCTGCCCGTCCCGACGGTTGATGATTCTGAGCGTCACCTGTACCCTGGTCTGGGTGAACGTGCCGCCGAAATACAGGGCTTCGATCTCGCCCTTGAGGACATACGGGGTAGTGGCCGGTTCCTTCTCGGCATACAGCACGCGTTCAAAGGCCTGGTCGGCCAGGAGGTATTCCTGCATGCGCCGCCCCGCATAGATGCCCCAACGCTCCTCCTGATCATGGGCGATAAACGGCAGCACGGTGATGGCCGAGCTTCCGGCGCCTTCAAGTCCCCAATCGATGGGGGTGGTCCGGCTGATCTCCAGGTGCGGCTTGACGATGGCGCAACCGTTCATGCACAGGCACAGCGCCAGGCACGCGGAGAAGAGGATGAAAGCCCTAGCGTTCATACACCTTCCCGTTTCCTCCGGCCTGCAGCAGGCTGTTGATCGACTCCGTGCGGTACAGGGTCGTGGTGGCCGAGGCCAGGATATCGTTGTTGTTGAAGTTCACCACCCGCGAGGTGATGATCAGGTCATGCCTGCCAACGATATAGGAGCTGACCAGGACCATGCCGGCCTTGTATTCATCCTTGAGATTGGCGGCCTCGCGGCTCAAGCATACCAGGCCCTGGTCGCAGCTGATGTACGGCAGCTTGCGCAGCTGCACCTCGGCGATATGCGCCCCATGCCGTACCATGGCGGTCGTGAGCAGCTCCTGCATGGCCAGCCCGAACCGGCTGGTGGTAAGGGTGGTGGCGTCCACCGGCGCCGCCACGAGCATGGTGACGTTCAACTGTTCCGGCGGCAGGGCCCTGACGATCGCCCCGGCTATCCGGTCGGCGCCGCCTTCCAGGCTCACGCTGAAGTTGGGTTGGATCGCGGCGCAGCCACAGAGGAGCAGCAGTGTCGATACGGCTGCAATTTTCTTAAAACCGCCCATGAGAACGGTATCGACCCGCGCTATGAAAGTCTTTAGGTCGGACGCTGTATTTTCCGGTCTGGCCGTAACAGCGCCCAGGCTATTTCCATTCGGCCTGGGAGCAGGTTCCGGCGTTGTAGTACCCCTGCACGCCGGCGGCGGTCATGCATGGGTAGCGGGTCGCGGCGTTGGAGCTTGTCGCCCGCTCGGTGGTTGGAGAGGCGCGCACGACAAAGTTCGTTGTCGTCTGCGTGGGCAGGTCATAATCCCAATCCGCCTCGCCGGAAAAGGTCAGGCCGAAGGAGGACACCAGGTGGGCAAGGTCGAGATATTCCCCGTGTTCGGCGAAATATTTTTCCTCCGTCAGGGCGATGGTCTGCAGGGCGCTGAAGGCATCGGCGCGGCGTGCCCGCTGGGTATAGCCGGAGTACATCGGTATGGCGATGGCGGCCAGGATGCCGATAATGGCCACCGTGATCATCAGCTCGGTCAGCGTGAAGCCCTTCTTGTCCATAGACGACCTCCCTTTGATAATACCATTATTGTATCGGCAGCGGGCCGGTTCGACAAGAGGCTTTTTTTCATGAGGGTTGTTTCCCGGCTGCATGCCCCGCTTGACTCCGGGGTCCCTTGCATATAAGCATACGGCCTATGCAGAGGTTCGTGAAGATCTTCACCCATGGCTGCCAGATGAACGATCTCGACAGCCGCAAGCTCTATTCCGAGCTTGCCGGGCACGGCTACCAGCCGACCGAGGACGACCGGCTGGCGGACGTCATGATCGTCAATACCTGCTCGGTCAGGCAGAAGGCCCAGGAGAAGGCCCTGAGCACGCTCGGCCGCCTGTGCATCCTGAAGCGCGGCAGGCCCGGGCTCGTCATCGCCGTGGCCGGGTGCGTGGCGCAGCAGGAGGGGGAAGAACTCGCCGAGCGCTTCCCCGAGGTGGACATCATCCTCGGCACGCACCAGCTCCACCGCCTCAAGGATCTGGTGGCCGACGTGCGGTCCCGGCGGCAGCTCAGGGTCGAGACGGCCTTCGGCGATGCTATCCCGTCCATGGACATCGTGCCGGACAAGGACTTCCTGATACCCCCGCACCGGGCCTACATCAATATCATGCAGGGCTGCGACAATTACTGCACCTACTGCATCGTCCCCCTGGTGAGGGGCCGCGAGATCAGCCGCGATCATGGCGCGATCCTCTCCGAGGTAAGGCTGCACGCCGAGCGCGGGGTCAAGGAGGTCTTTCTCCTGGGGCAGAACGTCAACTCCTATGCCGGTGGCATGACCTTTCCGGAGCTGCTCAAGGAGATCCATGCGGTGGAGGGCATCGAACGCCTGCGTTTCACGACCTCGCACCCCAAGGACGTCAGCCCGGCATTAATCGAGTGTTTCGCGCTGCTGCCCAAGCTCTGCAGCCACCTGCACCTGCCCTTTCAGGCCGGTTCGGACAGGGTGCTCAAGGCCATGAACCGCAACTATACCCATGACTCATATCTCAGGCTCATCGAAGACCTCAGGCGCGCCCGGCCGGACATGGCCTTCAGCGCCGACGTAATGGTAGGCTTCCCCGGCGAGGGCGAACAGGACTTTCGGCTCACGCTCGATCTGATCGAGGCCGTGCGCTTCGACGTGCTCTATTCCTTCAAGTACTCGCCTCGTCCGGGCACCGCCGCCGCCGCACTGGTCGACGATGTGGCGCTGCCTGAAAAGCGGGCGCGCTTGAGTGTCCTGCAGTCGTTGCAGAGGCGCATCACCCTGGAGAACAACAAGGCGCGCCTGGGCAAGATCGTTGAGGTCCTGGTGGACGGGCCCAGCCCGCGCCACGACCACCAGGTCTTCGGACGCACCACGCATAACGTCATCGTCAACTTCGCCGGCCCTTCGTCCCTGATCGGCTCGACGGTAGCGGTGAAGGTGACGCGCGCCAACCAGAACTCGCTGACCGGCGAGCTTACTTGAAGGCGATCGAATCGCGTCTGCCGGTCATGGTCTGTGATGACTGGGCAATGCCCAGCACCCGGCACATCAGGTCCATCACCGGGATCGGCAGGATGGCCTTGATGATGGGCAGGGCATAGACCGAACCGGGCACGCCGATCATGGACTTGCCCTTCTTGATGCCCTCGATGACCTGGGTGGTCACGTCCTCGGGGGTGAGCATCTTGGTGCCCTTGACCGCCTTGGCGCCCGCGAACATCCCGGTATTGACGGTATTGGGGCAGACATAGCTGAACTTGATGTTCTTGTGCCCGGTCAGGCGCATCTCCTGGCGGAGCGACTCGGTCAGACCGACCACGGCGAACTTGGTGGCGCAGTAATCCGAGATGAACGGCACGCCCAAGAGACCGCCGGCCGAGGCCACGTTCACCACCAGACCCTCGCCCTTGGCCATCATGCCGGGCAGGAAGGCCTTGATGGTCCAGTACAGGGCCAAGAGATTCACGCCGACGATCTTTTCCAGTGCCTCGTCGGGCTTGTCCAGGAAGGCGTCCGAGCGCACGATGCCGGCGTTGTTCACCAGGATGTCGATGGTCCCGAGATCACGCTTGACCTTGTCCGCCATGGCATAGACCTGCTGGCGGTTGGAGACGTCGCAGACAAAGGATTGAATGGTGCCCAGCGCCCCAAGCTCGGCCCGGGCCTTTTCCAGGTCGGCCTCGCGGATATCCACGATGGCGACCCGCGCCCCCTCCTTCAGGAACAGGCCCGCCAGAGATTTGCCCATGCCTAAGGCGCCGCCGGTAATCAAGACATTCTTGCCGGATAATTCCACTGATCTGCAGCATTTCATCATTCCACCTCCGCGGTATGGTCTTCAGGGCTGGCGGAAGAGGCGATACTTTTCAGAACGCCGTTCCGCACAGCCAGGAGTTGCTCCATATGGCGCGCCGTTTCGATAAAGTGATCGATCAAGGCGGCATCCAGTTTCCTGGTGTTGGCGCGCAGCACTTCGAAGGAGTGCTCTTCGATCTTTTTCACGATCTCGTCGCCGGCCTGGGTCAGGTGTATATGCACCCCGCGCCGGTCTTCCTGGGCGTACACCCTGCTGACATAGCCCGCGCCCTCCAGGCGCGAGAAAAGCCGGGTGGCGCTGGAAAAGGGCAGGCCGAGCTCCTTGACGAGCTCGCGCATCCGCAAGGGTGAGCGGCGCCTCAGGATCTGCAAGGACAGGATCTCCATGTACCCCAGGCCGAAGCGTTTGATCTTGTCCCACTCGAAGCGGTACACGGCCATGAGGGCGTGGAACAGCACGTCATCGATTTCTTCCCGTGAGATGCGTGAGGCAAGATCGTTCATGGTCACCAGGGTACGCTAAATATTACCGAAATGCAATATTTTTATTATGGAAATATAAACCCGCCGTCAGCGCGGGTATTTTCTAGGCGCCTTTTCCGCGGGGGTTGACTTCCTTAGGCGGCGTCCTATCATTGGTCATATATGCATAAGGACCGACGACGTTTCTCAAGGACCGATCTGCCCATACGCGTCCACATCTATTCGGGCAGGCGATGGACGACCGCCACGGCCATGGACATCTCCAAGGACGGCATCCGGATCAGGCTCGAGGATGAGGTGGCGTTAAGCAAGCGCCTGGGCCTGCGACTGGGCAACCAGAGTGAAACCTTCGGCGTCAAGGTCTGCTGGTCGCATGGTCTGGAGATCGGCTGCGCCTTTCTGGATTCCCTTGATGAGCGGCGCTACACTAAGCTGTTGATGAAAACCTTTACCGCCTGAGCTACATGGCAATCCAGGCCCCGACGTAGGCCAGGACCACCCCCATGATCAATCCGGCGGCGCCGTACTGTACGCGCGTGTCATGGTTCTGCAGCCTGCCGAGAAAGGTCATGAGCCTGCCCTGCGACCACTGCGGGTTGAACATCCCCCCGGCCATGTTGGCGAAGGTTGACAGCCTTTCCATGGCGCTGTCTTTGGCCACCAGCAGCACGCAGCCCGCGATCATGAGGATATAGGCGTTCAGCAACACGAAGGTGCCGAAGATGAAGCCCGACAAACCCATTCTGGGCTGCAGATTGGTGGTGGGAACCTCCATGTGGATCGGGACGCTCATGGAGACATCCTCGTCATTGACTCGTCCGTTCCCGCAAGCCGACAGGCCCAAGGTCGAGAGCACCGCGCATACCAGGATAACAATCCGCAATCTCCGCACCGTCGTGAGGCCTCCTTGAAGGGTGTTCCATAGGTATATACCGGCAGAGCCTGTTTTTTGTCAACAGACTTTCGACCCTTCTCGGGACGTTAAAGTTTGTCCGGGACATATGCCGATAGCGAGCGGGTAGAGAGCATGCCAGGAGGAAGGTTGCCGTGGGAGAATTTGATGACCTGATCGAAGAGTTTGTAACCGAATCCAAGGAGCATATCGCCGATATCGAGGAAGACCTTATCCGTATCGAAACGGATAAGGAAAACGTCGATCCCGAGGTGATCAACCGCGTCTTCCGGGCCGCCCATTCCATCAAGGGCAGCGCCAAGTTTCTCGATCTGACCAATATCGGCGAACTGGCCCACAAGATGGAGGATGTCCTCAACCTCATCCGCGCGGGCAAGCTCGTCCCAACCAGCGATGTGGCCAGCACCCTCCTGCACGGCGCCGACATGCTCAAGAGTATGTTCGAAGATGTCATCGCCAGCAACGCCATGGATATCTCCGAGCAGATCGAGGCCCTGCAGGCCGTCTTGAAAGGCGGCGCCCCGGCTATACAAACCCAGAAGGCCGAAGGCGCACCGGCCTCAAAACCTCGCGCCGGAAAGCCCGGCAAGCTCGATGAGAACCTCCTCAGGCAGAAACTCGGCACCGGCCAGCTCTACCTTATCACGGCTGCACGCCCGGGCCTGGAGCAGGACTTGAGCGCCCTGGGCGAGGTGCTCGGGAACGCCAAGGACGGCCGCGGCAGACAGGCCGTGGTCTTTGCCTCGATCATGGAGATGGATGTGCTGCCCATGGCCTTGCAGATCGATGCCGATGATATCTGCGAGGTGAGGGCCGATATGATTCCGGGCCTGATCGGAAAGCCGGGCCCGACCAAACCGCAGGCCGCGCCTGCACCCAGACCGGAGACCAGGCCTGAGCGCATAACCGCTCAGGAGCCGGAAGGCATGGACGAGGAGATCATGGCCGAAGTTACGAACGTCGAACCGCAGAAAACCATGGAGGCCGCCGATGAGGCCGAGCTGCATCGGGACAACACCTCCTATATCACCTTTTCGCTCGACAACGAGACCTATGCCGTACCCATCTATATGGTCGAGGAGATCATCGGGCTCCAGGACATCAGCCTACTGCCCAATGTGCCGGATTTCATCAAGGGCGTCATCAACCTGCGCGGCGACATCGTCCCCATCATGGACCTCAGGCTCAAGTTCCGTCTGGAAATGAAGGAATACAACCCTCAGACGGTCTTCCTGATCGTCAGGGTCAAGGAGCGCGTCATGGGCATGGTGGTCGACAAGGTCTCGGATGTGCTGGTCATCGATCCGTCCCGGATTCAGCAGACACCGGCCTTTTTCGCCAAGATATCCACCGAGTTCATCGACGGCGTCTACAAGGACCCCCAGGGGCAACTGGTGATCATCATCAATATCGGCGCCCTGATCAGGCCCGAGGAGTGGTCCACGGACGGCCAGGAGAGCCGCTTCAGGGCTTCCGCCTAGAATCTTTCAGCATGTGTCCCAGCAGCCCGACCATGCCGAGCGAGATGTAGCTGTCGGCGATATTGAAGGTCGGCCAGTGGTACTGCCGGATATGCACATTGATGAAGTCCACAACCTCCTTGTGCACGAGCCGGTCGGTCAGGTTGCCCAACGCGCCCGCCAGGATCAGGCATAACACCACCTTCAGAAAGGCCGAGTCATCGTCGGAGGCCTTGAAGATCATGACGATGGCAACGCAGGCCGCGATCGTGATGAAAAGAAAGAAGATCGTCCGGAAGGGGTCCGGGATTCCCTGCAGGATGCCGAAGGCCGCCCCGGTATTGCGCACGTGCAGCAGCTCGAGATAGCCCGGCACGATGGGGATGGCCTCCCCGATCGAGAGGTTCTCCAGGACCATGAGCTTGGAAACCTGGTCCACGAGGTAACAGGGCAGGACCAGGAACGCGCCCCAGGTAAGGAGGTTCTTCATCCGAGCTGGGCCGCGCACCGGGCGCATACCTCGGCGTATTTCTTGTCCGCTCCGATATCGCGGCTGTAGTTCCAGCAACGCGGACACTTGGTGCCGCCGGCGCGGGTGATCTCGATGGAGAGCTCCTTGAAGTTCTCGCTCTCAAGGAAAGGACCCTCACCGTGCCCCACCTCGACCTCGGAGACGATCAGGACCTCGCGCAGGAACGGTTTCACCTGGTTCAGGAACGCCAGGGTCTCCCCCTTGGCCGTAAGGCGCACCAGGGCATCCAGTGGGTGCCCGATCACCTTGTCGCGCCGGGCCTGCTCCATGACCTTGGACACCTCCTGGCGCAGCTCCCTGAAGCGCTGCCACGTGGCCGCCAGGGCCTCATCCCGCAGGGCCTCGTCCTTGACCGGCATGGCGGTTATGTGCACGCTGGGCTCCTTGCCGGCATAGGCCGGCAAATGGTCCCAGATCTCCTCGGCCGTAAACGACAGGATCGGCGCCATCAGACGCGTCAGGTCCTGGATGATGGTAAAGAGCGCGGTCTGGGCCGAGCGGCGCTCTTTGCTGTCCTTGCGGTACACATACAGCCTGTCTTTGAGGATGTCGAGGTAGAACGAGCTCATGTCCACCACGCAGAAGTTGTGCACCTGCTGGTAGATGACATAGGGCTCGAAATCCCTATAAGCCCCCACCACCTTTCCGATCAGGTCCTGGGTGACGTGCAGGGCGTAGCGGTCAAGGTCCAGCATCTCGCCGTAAGGGAGGGCATCCTTGGCCGGATCGAAGTCCGACAGGTTGCCCAGCATGAAGCGCACCGTGTTCCTGATCTTGCGGTAGGTCTCCACCAGCCGGTCGATGATCTCACTGGAGATGCGGATGTCGTTCTTGTAGTCCTGGGCGCTGACCCACAGCCGCAAGACCTCGGCTCCGTACTTGTCGATGATCTCCTGGGGCGCGATGGTGTTGCCCAACGACTTGCTCATCTTCTTGCCTTCGCCGTCCACCACGAAGCCGTGCGTCAAGACCGCCTTGTAGGGCGCGTCCCCGCGCGTGCCGACCGCGGCCAGCAAGGTGGAATGGAACCACCCGCGGTGCTGATCCGAGCCTTCCAGGTACATGTCCACGGGCACGCCCAGCTTAGGGTCATGCTCGCACACCGCGGCATAGCTGACGCCTGAGTCGAACCACACATCCACGATGTCGGCTTCCTTCTCGATGGCGCTTTTGCCGCAGGCCTGACAGACCGTGCCCGCCGGCAGCAGGTCCTTGGCCTCCCGCGCAAACCAGGCATCCGAGCCTTCTTTTTCGAAGATCTGAGCCACATGCTCGGCCACCGCCCCCGATAAGAGCAGCTCGCCGCAGTCCTTGCAGTAAAAGACCGGGATCGGCACGCCCCAGGCCCGCTGGCGCGAGATGTACCAGTCCGGTCGGCCCTGGATCATGTTGTAGATCCGGTCGCGGCCCCATTCCGGGATCCAGCGCACGCGGTCAATGGCCGCCAGGGCTTTTTTTCTCAGATCAGCGGCCTCCATGGAGATGAACCACTGCCAGGTGGAGCGGAAGATGATGGGCTGCTTGCAGCGCCAGCAGTAGGGGTAGGAGTGCGCATAGTCCGATGCGTTCAAGAGCGCGCCCTTGGCCGCCAGGGCCTTGTTCACGTCCTCGTTGGCGTCGAACACGAACCTGCCGGCGAAGTCCTCGACCTCCTTGGTGAACTTGCCGTCATTGTCCACCGGCGCATACACCTCCAGGCCGTAGACCTTGCCGATCTCATAGTCCTCCACGCCGTGTCCGGGCGCGATATGCACGCACCCCGAACCCGTGTCCAGGGTCACGAAGTCGGCCAGGATCAACAGCGACTCGCGCTCATATAAGGGATGCCTGGCCTTCAACTTCTCCAGCACGCTGCCCTTGAAGATGACCAGCGTCTTATACTCGCTCACCCCGGCGGCCGCCATCACGCTTGCCACCAGCTCGTTGGCCATGATCAGCACGCCGTATTCTTTAGTCCTCACCGCCGCGTATTCCATGTCCGGATGCAGGGCAATGGCCAGGTTGGCCGGTATCGTCCAGGGCGTGGTGGTCCAGATCACCACCGACACGTCCTCGCCCTTGAGCTCAGGCACACGCTCGCTGATGTCGCTCACCATCTTGAAGCGCACGAAGATGGCGGGCGTCACCTGGTCGTGGTACTCCACCTCGGCCTCGGCCAAAGCGGTCTTGCACGTGGCGCACCAGTACACGGGCTTGCGCGCCTTGTAGATCGAGCCTTGGGCAATGAACTTGCCCAGCTCGCGCACGATGGTGGCCTCATAGTCATGCGTGATGGTCAGGTACGGGTCTTCCCACAACCCCAGCACGCCCAGGCGTTTGAACTCCGCTCGCTGGATATCCAGGAAGCGCTCGGCATAGGCCCGGCATTCCTTGCGGATCTCGACCTTACTGAGCGTCCCCTTCTTCTCGCCCAGGTTCAGCTCCACCTGGTGCTCGATCGGCAACCCATGGCAGTCCCAGCCGGGTTTGTAAAAGGTGTCGTAACCCATCATGAATAACGACTTGACGATAATATCCTTCAATATCTTATTGAGCGCCGTGCCCAGGTGAATATGGCCGTTGGCATAGGGCGGCCCGTCATGCAGGATGAACTTTTCGCGGCCCGCGGATTTTTCCATGATCTGGTGGTACAAACGGGCCTTTTCCCAGCGCTCCAAGAGCTCGGGCTCCTTCTTGGTAAGGCTCGCCTTCATGGGAAACGCCGTCTGCGGCAGACATAAGGTATCCTTGTAATCCATCACAACCTCCTGAATAATCGACCGGACTCTATCGCATCAATCCTGTTCCTGTCAATATCCGAGGGCGCTCGGGGGAAGAGGAAGACAAAAAGCAAAATCCGTAGATCACCGCTATCCCCACACGTTCATATCTTTCATGGCCGGGAGTGGCGGGTGTCTGCGCTAATATAACTCAACAAGCCTTCTATGCATGGATGATACTATTTCTGTGTCTAGCTATCCACCTGTTATTATGGTACGAAAACATTATGAGCATTTGGGGTTTATATAGCCATTGATCATCGATGACGAATTAATGTTGAGTTTGTAGCAGTTGGTTATGCGTTGAGTCTCATAATCGGAGAATCAATTGAATCTTAATACAATACCCCACAATCTTAAAGATTCGGAGCGTCTATGGCGGTACATGGATCTTACGAAATTTGCGTTATTGATAAATCAGAAAAAACTTTGGTTTTCACGATCTGATCTCCTGGGCGATGATCACGAGGGATCTTTGCCTGATTCATACATCAAGATAAGAGAAGAGAAATGGCAACACAAAGATAGTATAAATCGGTTAGAACGAGGTTCTAAAGAAGGTCGCAAAGATTATTTCATAAGTTGCTGGACAATGCAGAACCCAAGTTCACTATCAATGTGGAAAATATACACAACGAACCAGACCGGAGTTGCGATCGAGACTACGGTTGGTGGACTTTCAAATAGCTTTGCGAAGATCCCACATGAATTTTTTGAAAGGTATCAAGCAAAAATAATGGCTGTTGAATATATAGATTTTGACAAAGAAGATACGTTGTATAATCAATTCGATAGATTTATTCATAAACAGAAAGCATACGCATATGAGAAAGAAGTCAGAATGTTGATTTTCAGCTCCTCTACCGTTGATAAACCGCCAATAGGCAAGGAGCTGGATGTTGACCTCGATGTATTAATCAAAAAAATTTATGTATCTTACAAACAAGGTGATGATTTTATGCAATATGTAAAAGGGATTTTGAAAAACAATGGGATCAATAAAGAAGTAGTATGTCCACCGTTTGTAAGAAAGCCTAGTTTTTAGAAATTGCCTGGTCGCTCCATATGATAGGTGCAGAGTAGGAATCCATCATTGTTCCGATTCCGTTACTAAATCAAGATGACATCGAGGAGACAAGGAGGGGGCGACGAGGTGTACAAATGAGTACTCCGAGGAGCACCCCGACACAGTCGACACATTTTTGCAGGACAGCGAAAATGGACACACCCTGCGTGCGCCCGAAGGGCGAGGCCCAGGGATGGGCCGAGTCAACGATGCCTCTTGATTTAGGAACGGAATCATCCGAAGAGTTTGGCCATATTCATCAGCAGATCAAGGTTCCCCTCGGCCGTGTATTTCTGCTCCACGAAGAGCTGGGCGCCATCGGCCTTTTTGGTGATGACATCCATCCAGGTCTCGAAGGGCGCGGTGATGGCGAGGTCGGGCTTGGGGGCTGCTCCGGTGTGGGTCTCGATTTTCCCCTTGTCGATGATGAGGTGGCAGCTGCCTTCGACCGTGCCGGTGAAGGTAAACTGCAAAACGGCCTGTGTGTCGGCCGCCTTCTTGGGGTTGAATCCGATCTTCATGACCGCCAGGAAGCTCGCGATCGAGTCCGGCCTCGGCACCCTACCCTTGGCCTGGAACTCCTTGGTGGTGATGCCCTCGGCAATGCAGGTCTTCCACATCAGGTCGCCCATCATCCGCAGGCTCTCGGTATCGCAGATGGTCTGGGTGATGCGTTGCATGGTTGCATCCTTGATCCGGGATGATTCGACCAGTTCCCGGCCGGCTTCAGTCGTGGCTTCGAGGATGTCCGCCACCGTACGTTTGAAGGCCGGGTTGGATAAGAGCTCGGCCGCCGGGCGGTAAATTTCGGCCAGCAGGCCCTTGCCGAACATGAAGCGCACATGGCTGGAGAGGTGCTGGAAGACCGAGATCTCCGGGAACCCGGCCACCGAAAGCATGACGCTGGCCGGCGGCTTGGTGCGCAAGGGGTGCGAGGTGCGGCCGCCCTTGTCCACCAGGAAGGGCTGCACCATGGGCAGGGTGCGCTCGATGAAGGCCTTCATGCAGGCGTTCATGGTGAAGTGGTAGAGGGGCGAGGCGTACACCACGATGTCGGATTCCAGGAACATGGGGAAGAGCTTGAGGGTCATGTCGTCCTTGAGCTGGCATACCCCGGGCGTCTTGGTCCAGCAGGTATAGCAGCCCGTGCAGTAGTGCACCTTGTGGTTGCGGAGGTACACCTCCTGCACCGTAGCGCCTGTCTCGCGCATGCCCTTGACCAGGGCGGAGAGCATGATCTCGGTCTTGCTTTGACCCCCGCCGCGCGGCGAGGAACTGATGGCCATGATCTTCATATAACCTCCTCTGAATTACTGAAGCCTGATGTTGTCGAGATAGATGGTGCGCGGTGTTTCGAGCCGGTAGGCGAACAGGCAGATCACGGTTATGGCCGACATGTCCATGGGCCTTGTAGCCGGCGCGGCAGCCACGTCGGCCAGCGGGACGCGGATGCGGTTGAGGCCCGGCGCCAGCGTGAAGGTGTGGTTGTAGCGGTCGGTATGTTCCTGGTTGTGGTGTCTGTCATCGATGCGCATGCTTAAGCGTAAGGGGTTGGAGTCGGGGAGGTAGACATCGAACGCCAGGCTTTGATATCCCCGCCAGTCGCCGTAGAAGTAGTCGGAATTCACACCCGGATAGACCCCCGGCAGGAGACGCACCTCGGCCGAGCGGCGCCCGGAGGTGGCATGCCTGTGCGACAGCGCCAGGGTGGCGTCCTTTGTCCCCCAGCGTCCCAGCTCGGTCTTGTCCTCGAACGAACCGATGAGCGGGAAGGCCCGGACCATGCCTCTCCAATCGGCCACGGCCAGCCAGATGGGCGTCGTGGCACCCAGGCACGCCAGCGCCAGGACAATGCGCAAGGCTGTTCGTCGGTGGCCGCCGGCCATCCTAAATGAGGAGACAAAGGCCAGGAAGACGAGCGCCCCCAAGGCGTCATTGGCCAGATCCCTCAGTTCAAAGAACCTCCCGGGCTGAAAGAGCTGTATGCATTCGGTGCCCAGCCCCAGCAGGACCGTGATACCCCATGCCAAGGCATGGTTCTTCAATCCCCTTTGGCGGCCCAGTTCGAAGAAGAAGTACAGGGACACGGCCATGACGCCGAACAGGGCGAAATGTCCGCAGTTCATAACCTCGCCCATGATGCGCGAACCTCCCGTATCAGGGGAGGAGAAGAGCAGGAAGGCAAGGCAGCCGCCCACGATGCCGAGCATCAGCAACCGTAAGGCCGGATGGCTTCCGTGCATGGTCGTAAAAGATCCTCAGCGGCCGCTAGGCCTGCGCGGCATGAAAGGCCGCATTGATGATGGCCTGGGCCTCAGCCTTGATGCGGTTCAGATGATCAGGGCCCTTGAAGCTTTCGGCATAGATCTTGTAGACGTCCTCGGTGCCCGATGGCCGGGCCGCGAACCAGCCGTTCTCGGTCACGACCTTGAGTCCGCCGATGGCGGCCTGGTTGCCGGGCGCCGTTGTCAGGACGGACGTGATGGGATCGCCCGCCAGGGTAGCGGCCGATACCTGCGCCGGCGAGAGCTTCTTGAGCACCGCGCGCTCTAACGCATCGGCCGGGGAGTCGATCCTCTCGTAGACGGGGTCGCCGAAGCGCTCGGTCAGCGCCCGGTAGTGCTCGGCCGGATCTCGTCCGGTAACGGCCGTGATCTCGGCCGCCAGGAGATCCATAACGAAGCCGTCCTTGTCCGTGGTCCATACGCTCCCGTCCTTGCGCAGGAAGGTGGCCCCGGCGCTTTCCTCGCCCCCGAAGCCGTAGGAGCCGTCGATCAGTCCGTCCACGAACCACTTGAAGCCCACCGGCACCTCCGAGAGTCGGCGGCCAAGGGCCTTTGCCACGCGGTCGATCATGGAGCTGCTCACCAGGGTCTTTCCCACGGCGGCATCCAGCCGCCAGCCCTCGCGGTGGCGGAAGAGATAGTCAATGGCCACGGACAGGTAGTGGTTGGGGTTCATGAGCCCGGCGCTCCTGGTCACGATGCCGTGGCGGTCAAAGTCCGGGTCGTTGCCGAAGGCGATGTCGTAGCGGTCCTTGAGCTCGATCAGTCCGGCCATGGCATACGGCGAGGAGCAGTCCATGCGGATCTTGCCGTCCTTGTCCACGGTCATGAAGGAAAAGGTCGGGTCGGGATGCCCGTGCAGGACGTCGATGTCCAGGCCGTAGGTCTCGGCGATCACGCCCCAGAACGCCAGGCCCGAGCCGCCCATGGCATCGGCCCCGATCTTGAGCCCGCTCGCCTTGATGGCCTCAAGGTCGATGATATTGACCAGGTCGTCCACGTAGCGCCTGATATAATCGTGGGGCTTTAGCCTGCCCGACTGCAAGGCCCGGCTGTAGGGCAGGCGCTTGACCTCGCGGTTGGCGCTTTTCAAAAGGCCGTTGGCCTTGTCCGCGATCCAGTCCGTGACCATGGTGTCGGCCGGTCCGCCCTGGGGCGGGTTGTACTTGAATCCGCCGTTGTCGGGCGGATTGTGCGAGGGCGTGATCACGATGCCGTCGGCCAGGCCTGAGGAGCGTCCGCGGTTATAGCTCAGGATGGCGTGCGAGATGACCGGGGTGGGGGTATACCCGTCCTGGATACACACCGTTACGTCATTGGCCGCCAGGACCTCCAGGGCCGTGCTCGCGGCCGGCTCGGAGAGCGCATGCGTATCCAGGCCCAGGAACAAGGGGCCGCTGATGCCGTGCGCTTGTCGATACCAGCAGATGGCCTGGGTTATGGCCAGGATATGGTCCTCATTGAAGCTGGCCTTGAAGGATACGCCGCGGTGGCCCGAGGTGCCGAACTCGACCAGCTCTGAAGCCTCGTCCGGGTTGGGATGCACGACATAGTACGCGCTGATCAGCTTGGGCACATTCACCAGCAACCGTGCCGGCGCCGGTCTGCCGGCCAATTCATGCAAAGCCATCACTTACCCCCATTGCAACGTTTGAATGCAGGCAGCCTAGCGCACCTCGATCACGACATTGCCGGCGCGGCGGCTGTTGTGGTCCATGGCGAACAGCGAGACCCTGTGGTTGTGGGGCAGGCTGTCGATGAGCGCGGCCAGGGTCTCCACGCTGTCGATCTGCTGGCCGTTGACGCCCAGGACCACGTCGCCCACTTCAAAGCCCACTCTCGCCAGGGGACCCTTGGCGTCCAGCCTGCCGACCACGACGCCCACCGACGGGTCGATGCCGAGGTTGCTTGCTTCCGCTGGTTTCAAAGGCCGGAAAGTCGCGCCCAGGCGTTCCCTGAGGGCATCGGTGATGGCCTTGAATGCGTCATCGAGATTCCCGACCATGACCGTGATCTCCTGTTCGCGCTTGTCGCGCCAGATGGTGAGCTTGATCAGGGTTCCGATCGGGGTGTTGGCCACGGTATTGCGCAGGGCGCCGCCGTCCCGGATATCCTTTCCATTCAAGGACAGGACGACATCGCCGGGCTTCAGCCCCGCCTTTTCGGCCGGGCCGTTCTTGGACACATCCGCGATCAGGGCGCCCTGGGGAAGGTCAAGGCCGAGGGATTGGGCGATCTCCGGGGTCAGATCCTGGACCGTGACGCCTACCCAGCCGCGATCCACCTTGCCTTTGGAGATCAGCCCGTTGGAGACGTGCACGGCGATGTTGCTGGGGATGGCGAAGCCGATGCCTTCGAACCCGCCGGACTCCGAGGCGATCACGGCATTGACCCCGATGACCTGGCCCGAGAGGTTCAGGAGCGGTCCGCCGCTGTTGCCGGGGTTGATGGGGGCGTCGGTCTGTAGGAAGTCCTGGTAGCTGCTGGGGTCGGTGATCCCCTGGCGATGCTTGGCGCTGATGATGCCCTGGGTCACGGTCTGGTCAAGGCCTCTCGGGTGGCCGATGGCCACCACCCATTCGCCGACCTCCATCCTGTCGGAGTTGCCGAAGGTGACCGTGGGGAGCTTTTCCTTGGGTTCGATCTTGATCACCGCCAGGTCGGTCTTGGGATCGGCCCCCACCAGAACGGCCGGGTATTTGCGGCCGGATGAAAGCTGCACCTCGATCTCGGTGGCGCCGGCCACGACATGGTTGTTGGTCAGGATATGGCCGTTAGTGTCGATGATCATGCCGGTGCCCAAGCCTTTGAGCTCGCGCTTGAACTTTCTGGGCGCCCGGGGGTTGCCGAAGAAGAAGCGGAAGAAAGGATCGCTCTCCATGGGCGCCAACGGATTGGCCACGACCTCGCGCTGGGTCACCTCGATATGCACTACGGCGGGTATGGCATAGCGCGCCACCTGGATGATGGCCG
This sequence comes from Deltaproteobacteria bacterium, assembly GCA_029574005.1. GTDB lineage: Bacteria > Desulfobacterota > Desulfomonilia > UBA1062 > UBA1062 > JAKQBR01. The sequence goes on from JAKQBR010000397.1 coordinate 18,958, forward strand.
TGCGGAAATCGGTCGAATAGACCGGCTTGGCCTTCAGGGGGGCGATGCCGGGCGATGGCGCTTCGGGGGCGATGTTCGGCTTGGGTTGGGGGGGCGGCGCGCTCTGTTTTGTACAGGCCGCGATCATGCAGACCGCGATGAGAAGGACCATCAGTGTGGGCGTATTCTTACCGGTCAGAAATCTCGCCATGGCTTCGCTCCTATCACGTCCTGAACATGGAGAATACCCCCTACCTTTAATAAGAAATTTCGAGGAATGCAAGACATCTTCTCCATCCCCCCCTGCAGACCCCCACGCCCGCGTGTCCTCAGGCCGGGTGGTAGGACGTCCCATGCCGGTGCAGCATGATCTCAAGGCGCCGGACCCCCAGGGAGCATCCGAAGGTCAGGATGAAGTAGAGCGCCGTAATGGTGATCCAGATCTCGAAGGTCAGATAGGTGGCGCTCATGAGCTCCATGCCCTGGAAGGTCAGCTCCTGGATGGAGATGACCGAGACGATGGCCGAGTCCTTGATGGTGGACACGAGCTGTCCCGCCAAGGGCGGCAGGCTGCGCGCCAGGGCCTGGGGCAGGATGACGTGACGCATCATCTGCCCCTGGGTAAACCCCAGCGCCTTGGCCGCATCCCACTGCTCGCGCTCGATGGACTCGATCCCGGCGCGCACGATCTCCGTGATATAGGCGCCTTCATAGACCACCAGGGTGACGAGTCCGGCCAGAAAGGTATTGAGGTGTTCCGGCGACGTAAACAAAGCGCTCACGACGGACGCGATCATGGGCGGTCCGGAGCGGATGGTGTCGTCGATGCCCACGAGCGCCATGATCTGGTCGCCGATAAAAAAGTAGAATATGAAGATCAGCACCAGAGGCGGGATGTTGCGGACCAACTCCACGTAGGTGCGGCCGATGAGACGGGACAACAACGTGGGGCTGGCGCGCACGATGCCCAGACCTGTGCCCAGGATGGTCGCGATCACGGTGGCCCATATGCTGATCTTGACCGTGTTGATGAAGCCCTGCAGCAGCAGATTGGGGACCCATCGGTTGGCGGCCGGGTCGTGGCGCAGGAAGTACTGGGGTATGATCTCCCAATGCCAGGTGTAGCGGACCCCGCCCCTGAACCACCAGGTCAGGTACAGGCACAACGCCGCGGTCAAGAGCAGGATCAGGGCATCGAGCGTGGTCGGCTGATAGCGGCTTCTTCGCATGGTTCGATCATCGCCGGTTCAAGGATTTGGGACAGCAGGCTCAGGGTTTTTGCCCGGCCGCGCCGTACCTAGTTGATGAGCTTCTCCCAGTCCTGGGTCTCGAACCAGTACTGTTTGCGTTCTCTGAGCCATCCCTCCGAATCGACCACCCGGATCCAGTTGTCGAGGTAGTTGAGCATGTCGGGGTCGCCTTTGCGTACGGCAAAGCCGATCGGCTCCTTGGTGAAGGTGTCCTTGGTCGGGACAAAGAGTTTGTCCGGGTGTTTCAATGCCTGGAACTGCGGCAGCGGGGCGGAAGCCACCACGGCATGCACCCTCCCGAGCAGGAGCTCCTGGACGGCCTGGGCCTCGTTATCGAAGAGCCGCACCTTGGCCCGCGGCAGGTATTGCTTGACCGCCGAGGCCGCCGTGGTGCCAAGGCGCGCCGCGATCGTGACCTCCGGCCGGTTGAAGTCGCTCAAGGCGCCGTAGCCTTTGGCGAGCCCCTTATGGGCCACCAGGGACATGCCGGTATAGTCATAGGGCAGCGAGAAGTTCACCTTCAGGTTGCGGTCGGGCCGTATGCCCATGCCGCCGATGATGATGTCGAATTTTCCCGTCAGGAGGGCCGGGATGATGCCCGACCATTTCGTGGGGATGAATTCAACTCTGACCCCCATATCCTTGGCCAGCCGCGTGGCGACATCGACCTCGAAGCCGATCAGCCTGCCGGCCTTGTCCTTCATGGCCCAGGGCACGAAGGTGTCCATGCCCACCCGCATGACCCCGCGGCGCATGATCTGCTCCAGGGTGCTCTCGTTGCTGAGCTGCTCCCGAAAGCCCGCGGCCCCCGCCTGGCCGCACAGCATGATACCGATACCGACAGAGAGAATTGCCATCATAGCCTTTTTCACCGTAACCTCCCTTGTCTTCATGCAAATTTTCCCTTCAGCCTGACCTCCAGCGCATGGGCGCCTGCCGACAGCACGGCCGCTATGGTCAGGTAGATGGCCGCCACGGTAAACCAGATCTCGAAGGTCAGAAATGTTTCCGATACGATCACCGAAGCCCGCATGGTCAGGTCGTAGATGGCGATGACGCTCACCAGAGACGAATCCTTGATCAGAGAGATGGCCTGGCTGGTCAAGGGCGGCAGCACCCGGCGCAGCGCCTGCGGCAGGATGACATGGACATAGGTCTGCCGGGTGTTCAAACCCAGTGATGATGAAGCCTCCCACTGGCCTTTGTGGATGGAAACGATGCCTGAGCGGATGATCTCCGAGATGTAGGCGCCCTCGAACAGGCTCAAGCCCAGGACGGCCGAGGCGAAGGCGCTCAGTTCGAACATCGGGGCGAGCACGAAATAGATGAAGAGCAGCTGCGTCAAGAGCGGGGTGTTGCGGAAGAATTCGAGATAGGCACGGCTTACGGCGCGGGCCGCCAGAGAGCCCGATACCCTGAAGAGCGCCGTGAGCAGACCGATGATGTTTGCCGCTACCAGGCTGATAGCCGTGATCTGGAACGTGACAATCAGACCGTTGAGCAAAGGTCCGGGGATTGCCCGTGTCCCGTCGTGGGTCACCAGGTAGCGCGGGATGCGGTACCACTGCCAGTGATACCCCAGCCGTTCGGCGCCCAGGAGAACCAGGGCAAGCCCTGCGGCCATGAGCAGGATGTACAGGAGCAGGTCGATGGTCTTCGAGCGCGAGCCTGACAGGCGCCGTGGAGCATGGGAGACCTCGCGGTATGCATGCATGTTCTTATATTATGATGGCGCGGGCGCTTTTTTCAAGAGCCGACGCGCATACAGCGCGGTGATGACGGCCGCCGTCCAGGTGATGATGCAGATGCCCCACCAGATACTCAAGAGTCCCGCGTGGAAGATCTCGATCAGGATGGCGAAGGCCACGGCCGGGGCGATGATCTGTCGCCCCGCGCCGATCAGCACGGCGAAGCCGGGTTTCTTGATGCCCTGCAGGGTCGCGACGGATACCGACAGGATCACATAGGCATACAGGGCCAGGGCGTCGATCCTCAGGTAGGCCGCGCCGATGCTGATCACCTCGGCGTCGGCGGAGAAGATGCGCATGCAGGCCTCGGCTGATAGGAAGACAGCTAACCCGCCTATGGCCATGCAGACCCCGCCGGAGATCAAAACGGAGCGAAGCGTCTCTTCGATGCGCCCGTAAAGGCGCGCCCCGTTGCTGTGCGCGACCAGGGTCAGGGTCGCGACACTCAAGCCGATGGCCGGCAGCAGCACGATCTGTTCGATGCGCACGGCGATGCCGTACGCGGCCACGGCCGCCTGGCCGAAGGGATTGATGAAGGCGAGAATGACGAATATGCCCAACCCCACGGTGAACATGTTGATGGCGGCGGGCAGTCCCTGGCTGATGATCACGCCCATGGGGCCGCGTCGGGGATAGAAGTCCTTTAAACCGGGGGCGCCGAGCATGCCGGTTCCGCGGACCTTCACGGCCAGGTAAAGGGCCCCGGAAAGCTCGATCAGGACCGTGGACACGGCCAGCCCGACGATGCCCATGGCAGGGACCCCGAGGCCGCCGAAGATGAACCAGGGGTCGAGGACGACGTTGGCCAGGAAACCGGCGATCAGGAAATTTCTGTAAGAACGGGTGTCACCGAGGGCGTTCAGGATGGCATTCAAGGCATAGGCGCCCAGGAAGAAGATCGTGCCGGCAAAGATGGTGTACATATACGCCAGGCAATCGCCCAGATAGGCGTCGCTGGCACCCAGGAAGATGAAGAGGGGCCGGGAGGCGATCAGGCCGACGGCCGTCAGCACGACCGCGGCCAGGAAGGCCAGGCTGATGGTCTGTCTGCTCAGCACCCTTGCATCCCGGCTGCCCCCGGCGCCCAGGGCGTTGGCGATGATCGCCGTGGCGCCGCTTGATAGTCCGCTGCCCAGGGCAATGATGATGAAGAAGACCGGGAAGGAGAGCGAGAGCGCCGCCTGGGCCTGGGTGGACACCATGCCGCCGAAGAAGGTATCCACGACATTGAACATGGTGTTGAAGAAGAAGCCCACGCTGGCCGGCACGGCGAGCTTCGCGACCAGGCCCGGTATGGGCGCGGTGGTCAGGGTGGTGCCGGTGTCATGTTCCGTGGGCCGCACGGCCGAGCGCTTATCCCCCCAGGGTCTGCTGAATGCGCGCCATGGCCTTCTCGACGTTCTCGCGCTTGTTGAAGGCGCTGATGCGGATGAATCCCTGGCCGCAGCGGCCGAATCCCGCCCCCGGGGTGGTGACCACGCCCGCCCGGGTCAGGAGCAGCTCGAAGAACTCCCAGGAGTCCATGCGGCAGTCCACCCAGATATAGGGGGAATTGATGCCGCCCACGCAGTCGAACCCCAGGCCGTTCATGGCCTGGCGGATCAGTCCGGCATTGGCCATGTAGGCATCGGTGAGCGCGCGCACCTGAAGCTTGCCCTCCCTGGAATACACGGCCTCGGCCGCGCGCTGCACGGGGTACGAGACGCCGTTGAACTTGGTGGACATGCGCCTGCTCCACAGGGGGTGCAGCGACTGGCGGCCGCCCTTGGAATCAAAGGCCGTGCAGGCCTTGGGCACCACGGTATAGGCGCAGCGCGTGCCGGTGAAGCCGGCGGTCTTGGAGAAGCTGCGCGATTCGATGGCTACCTCGGTAGCGCCTTCGATCTCGTAGATGGAGTGCGGCAGGCTCTCGTCGCGCAGGAAGGCCTCGTAGGCCGCGTCGTAGATGATGAGCGCCTTGTTCTCGCGGGCGTAATCCACCCAACGCTTGAGCGCCTCTCTGGTAATGACCGCGCCGGTGGGGTTGTTGGGAAAGCACAGGTAGATCAGGTCCACGGGCTCACCGGGCAGATCGGGGATGAAGCCGTTGGCCTTGGTGCCTTCCAGGTACACGATCCCTTGGTAGCGGCCGTCTTCTGGATCGCCGGTCCGGCCGGCCATGACATTGGTGTCGATGTAGACCGGGTAGACCGGGTCGGGTATGGCCACCTTGATGTCGTGGGCGAAGATCTCCTGGATGTTGGCCGTGTCGCTCTTGGCGCCGTCGCTGATGAAGATCTCGTCCAAGGCGATGTCGGCACCTCTGGACTGGTAGTCGTCACGGGCGATCTTCTCGCGCAGGAAGTCATAGCCGTAGTCCGGGCCGTAGCCTTTGAAGGTGGCGTCCTCACCCATCTCGTCCACGGCGGCGTGGAAGGCCTCGATGCAGGCCTTGGGCAGGGCCCGCGTCACATCGCCGATGCCTAGGCGGATGATCTCTTTCTCTGGGTGGGCCTCCTGAAAGGCGCGCACCCGTTTGGCGATCTCGGAAAAGAGGTAGTTGGCGCTGAGCTTGAGGTAATGTTCATTGAGTTTGATCATGTGTCGTGCCCCTTGTCATTGGCGTAGTCGATCAGGTCCTGGGGAGCTTGATCCTGCGTTTATCCTCTTCGGGATGCTCGCGGTAGAAAATGGCCATGTTTCCGATCCTTCCCACGAGCTCGCTGGCGGTACGTTCGGCGATCAGGCGAGAGAGCTCGTCCTTCTGTTCCTTGAACTCCATGAACTTGAGCTTGATGAGCTCATGGCAGCTCAGGGCCTCGTCGATTGCGGCCAGCACCTCGACGCTCACGCCGCCGCGGCCGACCTGGATGACCGGTTTGAGCTTGTGGGCCAGGCCGCGGAGATAGGTGCGGTGCGAACCCTTGAGCTTGATCATTGCGTGCCTCTGGGATGGGAAATTGGTGGTACAGGTTTACTCGTGTGGGACATGGCTGCCTGCTTTTAAAATGTGATGTAAATGGTGGAGCCGAAGGGGATCGAACCCTCGACCTCATGAATGCCATTCATGCGCTCTCCCAGCTGAGCTACGGCCCCACAAGCGTGTGGTTGGTGCTAGCATAAGCATCCGTGATAGTCAAGGGGCTCTGAAAAGAAAAACGACGGCGGCCGCGTTTGAGGAACCTCTCGGCGTGGCGCGTCAGAACATGAGCGCCGTGAGGATGTAATCCGCCACCAGGATACTGACGGCCGAGATGACCACCGAGTAGGTCGTGGCCCTGCCTACGCCCTCGGCGCCGCCCGACGTGGTAAAGCCTTTGTAGCAGCCGACCGCGGAGAGGATGAATCCGAAGAAGGTGGCCTTGACCAGCCCGACGCCGAGGTCCTGGTAGTCCACGTACTCCACGATGCGTGACATGAACATGCCCTGATCGATCCCTAAGAGTTCCACCCCGACGATCCAGGACCCGATCATGCCGATGGCGTCGAAGACCAGGGTCAGCATCGGCATGGTGATGATGGCGGCCATGATGCGGGGAATGATGAGGTACTGGATTGGATTGACGCCCATGACCGTCAGGGCGTCGATCTGTTCGGTGACGCGCATGGTGCCGATCTCGGCCGACATGGACGAACCGGCCCGGGCGGTGACCATCAAAGCCGCCAGGACCGGCCCCAGTTCCCGCAGAAGGCCCAGGGCCGTCGTCGATCCCACCAGGGACTCGGCGCCGAAGAGCCGGAACCCATAGTGTGATTGCAGGGCGGTTACCATGCCGGTGAACATGCCGGTCAGGAGGATGACCGTGCTCGAGCGGATGCCGATGAAGTCCATCTGCTTGAAGAGCTCGCGCGTGAAGAACGGCCTGCGTGGGAGCCAGACCAGCACCTGAAAGAGGAAGATTGCGATCGCGCCGATCTGTTCGAGAAAGGCCAGTGTGACACGGCCGAGATAGGTAAAGAAGCGCATCAGCCCTCGCACTTCACCCTTTTCACGGCGTCGCGCCAGCCATCATAGAGGGTCTGACGCTCTGAGGCCGAGATCTTGGGTGAGAAGACCGCCTGGCAGGCGCGCAGGCTGCGCACCTCGTCGCCGGCGCTCCAGTACCCGGTCGCGATGCCGGCCAGGAAGGCGGCCCCCATACCGGTAGATTCGATATGCTGCGAGCGGTCGATATTGAGCCCCAGGATATCGGCCTGGAACTGCATGAGAAAGTCGTTGCGGCAGGCGCCGCCGTCCACTCTGAGCTCGGTGAACCGCATGCCGGTGGCGCTTTCGAAGGCCCCGACCAGATCCTTGACCTGGAAGGCGATGCCCTCCAAAGCTGCGCGCACGATATGGGCCCGTGTGGTGCTGCGCGTCAGGCCGAGGATGCCGCCGCGGGCGTACATGTCCCAGTAGGGTGCGCCAAGGCCGGCAAACGCCGGGACCAGGTAGACGCCGTGCGTGTCGGGGACGCTCAAGGCAATGGCCTGGGTCTCGGCGGCATTGGTGACCAGGCCCAGGCCGTCGCGCAGCCACTGGACCACGGCCCCGCCGATGAAGATCGAGCCCTCGATGGCGTAGCATGGATGCCCCTGGGCGTCGCACGCCAGGGTGAGGATCAGGCCGTTTTTCGGGTCCAGCGCTTGCCCGCCTACATTGAGCAGCATGAAGCAGCCCGTGCCGTAGGTGTTCTTGGCCTGGCCGGACGAGAAGCATCCCTAGCCGAACAGCGCCGCCTGTTGATCACCGGCGATCCCGGCGATCGGGATACCATCGCCGATGATGTCCGACGCGGTTTCACCCACCACCCCGGCCGAATCCACGACCTGCGGCAGGATAGCGGCCGGTATGTCCAGGACCTTGAGGAGCTCTTCGTCCCAGCGCTTTTCGTGGATGTTGTACATGAGCGTGCGCGAGGCGTTGGTATGGTCCGTCACATGCACCTTGCCGCGCGTGAGCCGGGCGATCAGCCATGAATCGATGGTGCCGAAAGCGATCTCGCCGGCCTCGGCCCGCTGCCTCAGGCCCGGCACCTCATCCAGCATCCATTTGACCTTGGTGCCCGAGAAATAGGCGTCCAGCACCAGTCCGGTCTTGGCGTGGAACAGCCCCTCAAGACCCCGGCGCCTCAATTCGTCGCAGACGGGAGCGCTGCGGCGGCACTGCCACACGATGGCGTTGTGGACCGGGCGCAAGGTCTGACGGTCCCAGATGACCGAGGTCTCGCGCTGATTGGTGATCCCGATCCCCTGGATCTCCTGGGGCTTGAGGGATGCCTCGGCGAGCGCCTGCCGCATGACCTGCTTGGTCGAATCCCAGATGATCTCGGGATTGTGCTCGACCCATCCCGGCTTGGGATAGATCTGAGGGAATTCGGTATAGGCGCTGGATACGATGCCGCCCTGCTTGTCCACGATCATCACGCGCGTGCCGGTCGTACCTTGATCGATGGCCATGATGAATTTTCCCATAGCAAGCCTCCTTACAGGGTCTTGAGCTTGATGTCGAACGTTTTCAGATCGCTGTGCAGATCGGAAAGCGGCAGTCCGATCACATTGGTGTGCGAACCGTCGATGCGGTCGATGAAGGCCGCGCCGTGTCCCTGCAGGGCGTACGCCCCGGCCTTGTCCATCGGTTCGCCCGTGGCGACATACCAGGCGATCTCCTCATCCGACATGTCGCAGAAATGCACGGTGGTGCGCACCACCTTGGTCGTGATGCGATCCTGGCGCAAACATGCCACGGTATAGCCGGTATAGACCTCGTGCACCCGCGCCCGCAGCGTGCGCAGGTAAGCGCAGGCCTGGTCCTCATCCTGGGGTTTGCCCAGAATCGCTTCCCCGATCACGACCACCGTATCGGCCGCGATCACGAGGCAATCGGAACGATCCTGTGCGACGGCAAGGGCCTTTTCGCGGCTGAGCCGAGCGCAGAACTCCGGCGGGTGCTCGCCCTCCAGGTGGGTCTCGTCGATCGAAGGGACGATCACCTCAAAGGGGATGCCCAGCAGGGACAAGAGCTCCCTGCGGCGTGGCGAAGCTGAAGCCAGGATGACGCGCATAATGGAAGCAATGTATGGGAAATGCGCGGTGCTGTCAATTATCCTCTCAGCTGCTTGTAAGCCTCGCCGCGTGGTTTCTAGGTATGCTTGTTGAGGAAGCGGGGCGAGATGGCGGGGCTTTTCTGTCTGTATCCTTTGAGGGAGAGGGTGTTCCTGCGCAGGGTTTCGATCTTGTCGGACAGAAGAGAGCATCCCTTCTGCATCTCCTTGACCAGGGCCGTCTGGATCGTATGGATCGATCGCAGCAGGCTGATGGATTCCTTGTCGAGGGTGCGGGGATGGATCATTTCCAGCTCGGCCTCGAGGTCGGTCTGGATGGCGACGGATTGATCGATCAGCTTGGAGAGCTCATCAAAGTCCCCCGTGGTGAGGGCCGTGACCTGTCTCTCGGCAACGGCATGCCAGGATTTGAGCCGTTGGGTTATTTGCGGATGATCTTTTCCCATGATTCCTTGAGTTCGGTCATGTATGTGATAACCTCGTCGAGGGCCTCGGGTTTGTTGTGATACTCGGCGTCGATAACGCGCCTGATCATGTAGTTGTACAGCGCCTCAAGGTTCCGCGCGATCTCGCCGGCGTTCAGATTGAGGCTGTTGGTCAGCTCCCACAGCACATTCTGAGCCTTGCCCAGATACTGGTTGCACGCAACGATTTCCCTGTTGAGCATGGCGTGCTTGCCTTTTTTGAGGAAGTTTATGGCGCCGTCATAGCACATGAGGATCAACGTCCCCTGATCGGCAGTCTGGACCTGAACCTTCTTGTATGCTTGTATACCGCTTGCGTTCATCCTACCCCCCCGTGCGTTAACCTCTCCTTTTCTATCGGTGACAAGTGAAATATCTTTAGTGTCGGATGGAGGTGGGGCCTGGGGCGGGGCCTGGATTGCTTGTCTGCGCCGCCCTCGGGACCATGCCTCGGTGCGGCTTGCGTCGATTTTCGTTTTGAGGTCGGGCATGGGCATGGTAAAGGGTGTAGCATGGCCGGGAGGTCTCCTACGCTCTTGCGGTTGCGCCGGCATGCGCGGACCATCTTCGACGCGGCCGTTGCCGCGGCTGATCCGGAAAGGGCCGTGCAGTCATGCCTTGAACGCCGGCAAGACACCCTATGGGTGAACGGCGCGCCCTTCGATCTGCGCGCCTATGATCGTGTGATCGTAGTCGGCGCCGGCAAGGGCTCCGCCGCCATGGCCCGAGCGGTCGAGAAGCGGCTGGGGGATAGGATCAGCGGCGGCCTGGTGATCGTCAAGTACGGATATGCGGTGCCGCTCTCCGTGGTCGCCGTGCATGAGGCGGGTCATCCCATCCCCGACCCAGCCGGCCTCGCCGGCGCGCAG
>JAKQBR010000415.1 GCA_029574005.1 Deltaproteobacteria bacterium
CCACGCTGACGTTGAGCTCCATGCGCGTCAGGTCCTGGGCCAGGGTGAAGAGTGTGACCGCCTGCAGGGAGGCGGCCACGGTCTGTCCCACCTCGACGTCGCGGGTGAGCACGATGCCGTTGATGGGCGAGACGATCACCGCCTTTTCCAGATCGGCCTGGTCACTGTCCAGGGCGGCCTTGGCCTCGGTGACGGCGGCCCGGGCGACGGCCTCGTCGGCCCGCGCCCGGGCAAGGGCGGCCTCGGCCGTATCGAGATCGTCCTGCGAAGGGATCCTGCCGCCCGAGAGGGCGTAGGCCTTTTTGAGACGCTCGAAGGCCTGGGTCTTCTCGCGGATGGTGGCCTGGGCATCGAGGACCTTGGCCTGGGCCGATTCCAGGGCGGCGTGCGATCTCTTGACCGCGGCCGTCAACTTGCGGGTATCCAGCCTGGCAAGGACCTGGCCGGATTTGACCCATTCGTTCTCCTCGACCTCGACGCTCCTGACGATGCCCGAAAGCTCGCTGCCGACATCGATATTGTTGGTCGGTTCCAGGTTGCCGGTGGCGCTGACCGTGACGACCAAGTCGCCCCGCCGGGCCTTTTGCGTCTGATACGCTACGGATTGCCCGCCCTTGTAGCGTACGGCGGTCACCACGACCGCGAGGATGATCAAGACCACGACGATGGGAAACAGCCAGCGTGTGAGACGCACGGAGGTGCGCGCGGTTTGATCGAGGCCCAGTACGCGCTCTACCTCGTTCTGCCTCGGATCAGTCGTTTTCATGATTGGCGCTCCTTGATGGATTTTGGCCTTCACCGGCCTGGAGGGACGCGTCCCACCCGCCGCCCAGTGCCTTATACAGCCGCACGAGATTTCCGGCCACATCGCCCGTGCTCTGGGCGAGACTGTCCTGCAGTCCGGTGAGGGTCCTCTGGGCGTCCAGCACGGTATCGAAGGACGTCAGACCGGCGACGTATTTGTATTGCGCCAGCGACTGAGCCTCCTGGGCGGCCGTAACCGCCCTGGCAAGCGTATCGCGGCGCGAGAGCTCCTTGACATAAGCGCTTACGGCATTTTCCGCCTCCTCCAAGGCCGTCAGCACGGAGGCCTCATAGCGGCACAAGGCCTGCTCCTGCAAGGCCGACTGGACCTTGACGGCGGACCTGAGCGATCCGGCCTTGAAAACGGGAACGCTGATGGTCGGGCCGTAACTGAAGAACCGGGTCCCGGCGGAAAAAAGGTCCCCGGACGAAAGGGCCATGGTCCCGAGATCACCCGTAAGCGTGATCTTGGGGTAGAGCTCGGCGGTGGCGACTCCCACCCGCGCGGTCTGGGCTGCCAGCTCACGTTCGGCCTTGCGGACATCCGGCCGATTGCGCACGGCATCGGCCGGTACCCCCACGAGCAGCTGACGCGGCACCTCCGGTATGGGAAGCTCCACGGCGAGCGCCTTGCTCAGGGTGCCGGGCGGCTGCCCCAGGAGGACCGCCAGGGCATTCATGGAGGCCTCCAGGGATGCGTTCAAGGATGGGATCTGGGCGCGTGTGGTCTCCAGATTAGCGAGCGCCTGCCTGACGGCCAACGCATCGCTTAAACCGGCGGCATGGCGGGCCTGCTCCAGGTTGTAGGTCTGTTCCTGGATGGCGATGTTGGCACGGGTCGAGGCGATGCGGGTCTGGGTGGTGCGCAGCTCGATGTAATTCAGGGCCACCTCGGCGCACAGCGACACCATGACGGCGTTGACGTCCTCCTGCGCCGCCTGCACCTCGGCCTCGGCCGCCTGGGCGCTTCGCCTTTGTCCGCCGAAGAGATCGATCTCCCAGCCGGCGTCAAGAGCGGCCCTGTAGGAGGTGGAGACATCCGAAGCCCCCCCTTGCTTGCTTTTCGTGCCTGATCCGCCGGCGGAAAGCGTCGGGAAAAGACCGGCGGCGGCCACGGTGTGTTGCGCGCGGGCCTGCCGCAGGCGCGCCAGGGCCTCCTTGCGGTCGAGGTTGCCCTGGACGGCCTTGGTTATCAGGCCTTCCAGGAGCGGATCGTTCAGGCTGCGCCACCAGCGGGCGAGTTCCTGCGCATCCACGGGTTGGTCCCTCAGGCCTTTGTCCAGGGCCGTGGACCAGGCCTGCGGGGCGGTATCGCGCGGTCTGACGTAATCGGGTCCCACGGCGGCGCACCCCAGACATGCCAGGGCGACGGCCGCACCTGCCAAGGCACGCCGCGCCATGCCCGGTTTGCCGGCCGAGCGCAAAAAGATGCCGGGAGCCGTGATGCGCGCGCCAGAGAATATTCTCATGATGGTCAACCTCGCGAGCCCCCTTTCCTTGCGTTGTGCGTCGCTCACTACCATCAGATTGTGGAGGAATTCCGCAGATTCTGTGGATTAACCATGGGTTTTTGATCCTTACGGCAGGGCCGTTTTCCCGCTAACCGATGAGCGGCCCGGCATCCCGCGCGCCCGGAAAGATCTCTACCCTGCCCACCGTACATGCCCGAAGCCTAGCAGGATATGCCCCGCAATGCAATTCTCCAATGCGGGCGTGGTTACAATCTTCCGGATGCGCGCGGCGATGTGTTATGGTACAGTTAGGCTGGCAAGCCACGAGCGAAGCCAACCACACGCCGAGAAAGGAAAGGAGATCTGATGCAGCCGGTAAAAATCGTGGTTCGATTCCTGGACGGCCGGGTCCTCAGGGGACAGACGCAGGACCTCAATCCCGACCGGCCGACGTTTCATTTCCACACCGAAAAAGGCCGGCCGATCATGCAACTGAACATGAAGGACATCAAGGCCCTGTTCTATGTCAAGGACTTCGAGGGCGACAAGGACTATCACGAGCGCAAGGAGTTCGCTCCAGGGGATGTCGCCCACGGAAAGAAGGTCGAGGTGACCTTTATCGACGGTGAAACCATGCAGGGATCGACCGCGGGGTATGACCCCAAGCGTTTGGGATTTTTCCTGATACCCGCCGACCCCAACGGCAACAACACGCGCATCTTCGTGGTCAATGCGGCAATCAAGGCGTTCCGCTTCCTGTAAGCGCGGTTCCCCCTGCCACCGATTGTCGCATCTGTGCCGAGGGCGGCCATGAAAGCATGCCGAACGTGCGCGCCTCGGAGAGTTTTTCCTGGACAGATGCACCGTTAATGTATTTAAAGGATGGACAGATGCTGCATGGCAGTCATACGATCCGGGAGGGATGACATGCTGAAGAGTAAATCTTTCTGGTACCTCTTGATGGCGGGCGCGCTCGGCGGCTGGGCCATATCCATCGCCGGCCTGGTCAAACCGATCAAGGACGAGAACCTGAAAAAGATCTGGAAGGGGATCTTCTGCACCTGGGCCTTCGGGCACCCCCTGGAGTTGGGCCTCGCATTGGGGATCGGCAGGTCCCGCGGTCTCTCCACCCTGCGTACTCTCGTCAAGACGTTGCTCTTCGGCTTCACCTGGTGGCTGCCGCTCAAGCTGGGCGTCATCAAGAAATAGCACCAAGGAAACCACCAGGTTAGCACACTATTTACTGATTCAGCACCGCCTGGCCGAGCTTGATGTATTTGAGGCGTTCGACGTTTTTTGCAAACGAGAGCGCCAGGGTGAAATCGTTAAAGAGGGCGTCCAGCTGTCCGTCGCTGCCGACCGCGGCCATGATCTCCTTGGCGTGCGCTTGGAACTGGCGCGCCAGGTTGCGGAAGATATAGCTCAAAGAGCCGAAGTCCGGGCCGCGCCGGTCGTTGTCCAGGCGTCCGGCCGCTTCATAGGCCAGGACCCGCGCTACGGAGGTCAAGGCGGAGAGCTGCCCGAAGCTCTCTAACTGGGCGTTTGCCTGTCCGGATTGACGGGTATGCCCGGCCAGCCCGTGCATCAATGCATCCATGGCGCCCGTCAGGGGCCCCAGCATGAGGGCGTCTTCCAATTCACGAAACGGCAGGACCAGATCCTCGTAGGCCTGCCCTTGGGTTCCGAGGATGTTCGCCGGTGGCACCGGGCAGTTCACCAGCGTGAGGCAGCCGTGCGGGCAGGGTTTCAAGAACGGCAGGTCGATGGCGCTCACGGTCAAGCCCGGGGTATCCTTGGGGACAAAGAAGGCCGTGAAGCGCTTGCGCCCGCCGGTATTGTCCGTGACGGCGATTACGATGAACACGCTGGCGATGGGGCCGTTGGTCAGGTAGGTCTTTTCGCCGTTGAGGATATAGTGGTCACCGTGCAGTTCGGCACTCGTCTTCAGGTACTTGGGGTGGCCGCCCTTCTCGGGCTCGGAAACCGCCAGGCACAGGATCTTCCTTCCCAGGGCCAGGTCCCGGTAATGCTCCTGCTGGCGCGGGTTTCCGAAGCCCAAGACGGCGAAGAGGAAGAGCAGCTCGTGCATGAGCCAGGACAGGCTCATGCCCAGGTTGCCCCCTGCCCTTACCAATGCCTCGCCGCCCATGCTCAGGCTCAGGTAGTTGCCGCCCGTGCCCGCCAGCGCGCCGAGGTCGAAGAGCCCCTCGGCCGCCATGGCCTCCCAGATATCGAAGGGGAAGTCCTGGATGGCAAGATCGCGTGTGGCGATGTTCCGGCGGGCGAAGCCTTCAAAGCGTTCCTTGATATCGGTGGCTCGGTTATGCATAAGGCCCCCAAAAAAAGCGATTATAGCACCAGCTCTTCGACGAATTCCATGAGCTGATTCAGTGTCCGGACGGCCCGCAGTTCATGACAGTAGGGTTCATAGGCGCGCATCTCGCTGTCGCCCGTATACCAGAGGTTCTGAGGCTCGGGATTGATCCAGATCACCCGGCGGCTGCGCTCGCGCATCTCGCCCAGGATCAGCTCCTGGGGATTGAGGTAGTTGGAGCGGGCGTCGCCGATCACGATCAGGGTGGTGCGCTTGTCCAGGATATCGAGATAGTTCGCGCGGAAGTCCTTGAGTGTCCGCCCGTAGTCCGTGGGCGCGTGATACTCCAGGTCCGCCTCCTTGAGGACCTTGTCGATGGCCTGATTGACGTCGTTTTCCTTGAAGGTCCGGGTCACCTCGGCCACGCCTGCCACGAAGATGAAGCTCCTGACCTCGGCGAAGCACTCCTGCAGGGAATACAGGACGTTGAGCATGAAGCGCGCCGCCGACCAGACCGAGCTCGACACATCGCATAGCGTGACGATGCGGGCCTTGCGCTTGGGGTGGTGGTGGTAGCGGATATCGATGGGCACGCCGTGGTAGCGCTGCGCCAGGCGCAGGGTCTTCTTGACGTCCAGCTCGCCCCGGTCCATGACCGCATAGCGCCGGCCCACGATATCCTTGAGCTTGCGCACGAGCTGCGCGATCACCTCGCGCATCTCCAGCACCTCCTTGTCCGTCAAGGTCCCGAAGGAGCGCTCGCCCAGGGCCTTATGGCGTTTCTCGTGCGCTCGCACGCGTTTGATGCCGTCGTTTTCCGGCGGGGGCTCATCCATGAGCAGCCTCAAGGCCCGCTCCAGGCGGCTGTTGATCAGGGCCTCCTTGCCCCGGGCCTCGGGTTGTCTGAGCACCAGGTCGCGGGTATTGTTGAGGGCCACCATGATCTCCAAGCGGTCGCCCAACGGCCCGAGGTTGAACCTGAGGCGCGGGGTCTCCTGTTCGGTCTGGATGCGCTGGAGGATCTCCAGCAGCTCGATAGGGTCTCCGGAGAGGAAATCCATGATGGCGGTCTGGATTTCGCCCAGCGGCTGCGCCTCCTTGAGCGCGCGCACGAAGTCCAGGGGCGATGCGTCCTCCTGGCTGTCCTCGGTGTGATGGAGGTCGTGAAAGAAGAGGTCATAGAGCCGGTCGAACTTGGGCTGCTCGCGCCGGCTTTTGACGAAATTGGCCTTGAGCGCGGTGCGGAACTCGTCCTCGATCAGGGGATCGATGAGCTTCAATTGCTGCACGCAGTCCAGGACCTCGGCGGTGGAGACCCGTACGTCGCCGGCGCGCAGGCACGATACGAAATCCAGGACCAGGCCCAGCATGCCTTTCAGGAGACGATGGTGGTGAGCTTCTCCATGACCCGCTCGCTGTCGGACCGGTACTTGACGAGCAGGTTCAGGGTGTCAGCCACCACCTTGGGCGACAGGTCCTCGATGCCCAGCGCGATCAGCGAGCGCGCCCAGTCCAGGGTCTCGGAGATGCAGGGCCTCTTTCTCAGGTCGAGCTCCCGGATCCGGCACACGGCCTGAACGATCTGCTCCAAGAGGTGCTCCTGGATGTCGGGCAGGCGCGTGCGCACGATGCGCTGCTCCAGCTCTTTTTCCGGGTAATCGATGTAGAGGTGGATGCAGCGGCGCTTGAGCGCGTCGCTCATGTCGCGGTAGTTGTTCGAGGTCAGCACCACGAAGGGGATATTGCGGGCCTTCCTCGTCCCCAGCTCGGGGATGGTGACCTGGAAGTCCGAGAGCAGCTCCAGCAAAAAGGCCTCGAACTCGGGATCGGACTTGTCCACCTCGTCGATTAAGAGCACCACGGGCTCCTCCGAGCTGATGGCCTGCAGCAAGGGCCGCGGCTGGATGAAGCGCTCGGAGAAGAAGGCGTCTTCCTGGGCCGCGATGCGGTCCACGGCCTCGGAGAGCGTTTCAGCCCCCTGAATCACGTCATTGATCTTTTCCTTGACCATCTGGGTATAGAGCAGCTGCTTGGCGTATTCCCATTCATACAGGGCCTTGGCCTCATCCAGGCCCTCGTAGCACTGTAGACGGATGAGTTCGCGCTTCAGGCTCACGGCCACGGCCTTGGCCAGCTCGGTCTTGCCCACGCCGGCCGGTCCTTCGACCAGGACGGGCTTGCCCGTGGCGTTTGCCAGGTAGATCACCACGGCGATCTGATGAGACGGGATGTAGCCGGCCTTTTCAAGCTCGGCCTGAACGTGCGTTACACTGGTATATTCCATGTTGTGCGCAACCTCGTGTGAGAATACCCGTATCTTTAGCAGGTATGCTTGAATATGGCAAGCTTCTAATCCTGGCATTTATCGTATACAATCCGTCCCATGTTTGAGCCTTCCTACCTCAGGCTTTACCGCGACGGCACCCTGGCGGCGAGGACCCGGGCCGCCCTTGACATTCTGAAGGCCTGCCGCCTGTGTCCCCGGGCCTGCGGGGTCGACCGCACGCGCGGCCAGAGAGGCCTCTGCGCCACCGGCCGCCTATCCGGTGTGGCCAGCTACGGGGCGCACTATGGCGAGGAGGCCCCGCTGGTGGGCACCCATGGTTCGGGCACGATCTTCTTTACGGGCTGCAACCTGGGGTGCTGCTTCTGCCAGAACTACGACATCAGCCATGCCGCGGGCACAGCGGTGACATCGAGCGCCGAACTGGCCGCCATGATGGTGGAGCTGGCACGGGCCGGTTGCCACAACATCAACTTCGTCACCCCCAGCCACGTGATCCCGCAGATCCTCGAGGCCCTGATCCTGGCCACCCGACAGGGGCTGCGGGTGCCGCTGGTATATAACAGCTCCGGCTATGACACGGTGGAATCCCTGCGGCTGCTCGACGGTATCTTCGACATCTACATGCCCGACTTCAAGTTCTGGGACGGCGCTTTCGCCGAGCGGTTCTGCCGGGCGCCGGACTATCCCGAGGTCGCTCAAGCGGCCGTCAAGGAGATGCACGCCCAGGTGGGCGACCTTGTCATCGAACAGGGCCTGGCGGTGCGGGGGCTGCTGGTCCGCCACCTGGTCATGCCGAACGACGTGGCCGGAACAGCGGCCGTCATGGATTTCCTGGCGCGCGAGGTCTCGCCCCGCACCTATGTGAACGTCATGATGCAGTATCGGCCGTGTTTTCGCGCCGTGGGTGATGTTACCATCGGCCGCAGGGTGACGGCCGCGGAATATACCCGGGCCTTCGAGGCCGCGCTCAGGGCCGGACTGCACCGTCTGGACAAGGGCGCGTGACGCAAGGCGAGCAGCGGTAAAAGGCAAGCCCCTCTGGGACAGAGACACGCCGTTGAAAGCGGGGAAAAGCCGCAATGCCGTACCCGACCCCTTTGAGCCTTTCCTTAACCACTAAGGACTGCTATGATCCGCACACCATGATGAGCGGGGGTGGCTTTCGATGAGGTTACTGTCCTGGAACGTAAACGGCATACGCTCGGTCTACAGCAAAGGTTTTGTGCCCTGGGTCATGCAGAGCGGGCCCGATATCCTGTGCCTGCAGGAGACCAAGGCCGAGGCGGGTCAGCTCAAGCAGGACCTGCGCGAGATCGAAGGCTATTCCAGCTATTTCGCCAGCGCCTCCAAGAAGGGCTACAGCGGCGTGGCCCTGTACACCCGCACCGAGCCTGACGATATCCGCTACGGCCTGGGCCTGCCGGAGTTCGATCATGAGGGCCGCGTCATCATCGCCACCTACCCGAAGTTCATGCTCTACAACGTCTATTTCCCCAACGGCAAGGCCTCGGCCGAGCGTCTGGCCTTCAAGATGGCTTTCTACGAGGCCTTTCTGGAACTGCTGCAGGCCCAGGCCGCCCAAGGCAGATCTCTCGTCGTCTGCGGAGACGTCAACACGGCCCACAGGGAGATCGATCTGGCGCGGCCCAAGGAGAACGAGAAGGTCTCCGGTTTCCTGCCCGAGGAACGCGCCTGGATCGACCGCTTCCTGGCCGCCGGGTTCATCGACACCTTCCGGATGTTCAACAGCGCGGGCGGCAACTATACCTGGTGGGACCTGAAATCAGGCGCACGGGCACGCAACGTGGGCTGGCGCATCGATTACTTCTATGTGAGCGCCAACCTGGCGCCCCTGGTGACAGACGCCTTCATCCTGCCCGAGGTCATGGGTTCGGACCACTGTCCCATCGGCATCGATCTCAGGACCTAGCGATACAAATATGTCGCCGACAGCGCCCATGGCACAAGAACGGTTCGACACCGCCAACGGCATTCATTTCACGGATATCCCCGTATCGCCGTAAGGCGCCGATATGCCGCCCGTTCCACAGGCGTCACCCTTCACACGCCCAAACGGCCCGTCATCACCGACCTGGCATGTTCTTGGCTTTTCAGGGAAACCATGGAGCGTACCAGAAGAACCCGGAGGACGGATGATGCGATCAATACCTAGCGACTGCCACTCCCCCTGAAGTGACCCGAACCGCGGACGCAGGCGGATGAAACGCGCAACGGCTTTCGCCGGAGCCGTGTCGTGCCTGAATTTTGGCTTGTATTCCGCGCATGCATCCATTATAGATTAAAGAAATTAGACATCATCACAAGCAGAGGCTATTCAGTAAACAACAGTTAGGCTTCATTTGCAGCGGGCTTTTCCAACAGCACAAACAGGAGGTATGAGATGAACAAGCAGTTATGGGGATGGGCAATCGTGGCAATCATGGTGATCGGCATGGCGATCCCGGTCCAGGCCGCTTCCTTCAAGGTGGGCGGCACGGACTTCACGCTGGGCGGCAGCGTCAGGCTCGACACGGGCTGGCGCTTTTCAGACTATGACGATGTCAAACCAGGGGCCGGTCTAGAATACGACGATGATGACAATCCCGTCACGCCCCCTCTGGTATCCGAGGGCATTTCCGACGAGGACGATTTCTTCCTGGAAAATCCCGGCGACAGCCGCTTGTTCCTGGGCGCGGTCAACGGCAAGATGAACGCCTATGCCGAGATCGGCGTGGCGACCGAGGGCCTCTCCACCCGCCACATCTACGCCGCCTATGACCTGGGCAAAGGCAACAGCTTCCTCTTCGGCCAGACCTGGACCCCGGTGGCCGAGGACAGCCCGGTGCAGGTGCTGTTCTACGACGACGGCATGCAGTACTTCGGCGATCTGTATACCGGCCGCGCCCCGCAGCTCCGCTTCGAGCACAGCCAGGACAAGATGACCCTGAAGGTGGCGTTGCAGGAAGCCGCCACCGAGTTCGAGAGCGACGAATACAATACCGAAGACATCCTGCCCGCGCTGTGCCTCAGCATGGGGTTCGAGCTCGGCAACCTCAGCATCACGCCGAGCCTCTATCTCCAATCATACGAACTGAAGGCGACCTACAATGAGGGACCATTCAGCGACGACATCGACGTGACCACCTACATCATGGCCGTCAACGCCGCTTTGAAGCTGGATGCAGCCACCCTCTCGGGCGAGCTGTGGTGGGGCCAGAACGTGGCCGCGGCCGTTGATGTCGCCTCCGGCGCCAGGAACACCGATTTCGGCATGCCCTGCCTGGACGGCAATGTGAACGGCCAGGACATCAACGACGTCAACAGCTACGGCGGGTGGGTCCAGCTCGCCGCCCCCCTCAAGCCCGGGACGCTGGCCTGCGGGTTCGGCTACCAGAACGCCGAGGTCGAGTATGAGGGCGAGGGATGGGAATCCGATGTCAGCACCTGGGGCGTCTTCGCCAACTACACCTACCCGATCACCGCGGGCTTCTCGGTAACGCCCGAGGTACTCTACGTCGATTACGGCAATGCGCCGTATAAGTTCGCAGGCGGCAACGATCTGGGCACCGACCTGTTCGTGGGCGTGCACTTCCAGTACGACTTCTAAGCCTCAGGCTCTGCAGCCCCCGGGCGGTGCGGCGCATGCGCCGCACCGCCCGGGGGCTCACTTTTTCACACAAGTATCCCCCGCTCCACTGGACTTTTCGTCAGAACCTCTTATCTTGTATCTCATGATAGCCGGCGTTCGTTCGAGCAGCCTGTGGGGCACGGATGCCCTGGCCGTAACCGTGGAGGCGGATGTGCACAAGGGCATGCCCAGCTTCTCCATCGTGGGCCTGCCGGATAATGCGGTAAAAGAGAGCCGCGACCGCGTGCGCTCGGCCATCGCCAACTCCGGCATCGATTTCCCGCCGCTGCGCATCACGATCAACCTGGCGCCGGTGGACGTCAAGAAAGAGGGCGGCATCTTCGACCTCCCGATCGCGGTGGCTATCCTCGCGGCGCTTGGATTCCTGCCCAAGGACAAGGCCGCGGCTTACCTCTTCGTGGGAGAGCTGGGCTTAAACGGCACGGTCCGCTCCACGCGCGGGGTGATCTCGGCCGCGGCCCTGGCCGTCACGCTCGGCCTCAAGGGGATCGTCTGCCCGAGGGTCAACGCCAACGAGGCCCTGCTCTCAGGCGCCACCGTCTGGCCGGTCAGAGACCTGAGGGAAACCGTGCAGGTGATCATGGAGGACCGCCCCGGGCTGAGCGGCGACCTGGTCGAGCCGCCCGAAGAGAGCCACGGCCAGCCCGATCTGGCCGAGGTGACCGGGCAGGCCGTGCCGAAGCGCGCCCTCCTGATCGCGGCCGCAGGCGCCCACAACCTCCTCATGATCGGTCCGCCCGGGGCCGGAAAGTCCATGCTGGCCAAGCGCCTGCCCTCGATCCTGCCGCCCTTGTCGCGCCGCGAGATGCTCGAATGCACGCGCATCTACTCAGCGGCCGGCAGGCTTAACCGCAATTCAATCATAACAACCCGGCCCTTCCGTTCTCCGCACCACACCATATCGGATGCCGGGCTCATCGGCGGCGGCACGACGCCGTCACCCGGCGAGGTCACGCTGGCCCATAACGGTGTGCTCTTCCTGGACGAGCTGCCCGAGTACCGCCGCAGCGCCCTCGAGGCCATGCGACAACCCATCGAAGAGGGCGAGGTCACGGTCTCCCGCGCCGCCTCGGCCGTCACCTTCCCGGCCAGCTTCCAGCTCCTGGCGGCCATGAACCCCTGCCCCTGCGGCTTCAAGGGCCATCCTGCCCGCGAGTGCCGCTGTACCCCGGTCCAGGTGGCCAAGTACCTGGGCAAGATCTCGGGTCCGCTGTTAGACCGCATCGACCTACACGTATGGACCGACCCGGTCGACGCCGAAAGCGTGCTGGAAGGACCGCCGGGCGAGTCATCCCAGTCCATCCGCGCCAGGGTGATGGGGGCCCTTGATCGCCAGCAGGCCCGGGGGGGCTTCAACGCCCGCATCGCCGACCAGGCCATCGGCACCCTCTGCCAGCTGCCGCGGGGCGGCAAGTCCCTGCTGGCCGCGGCCATGCGTCAATACCACCTGAGCATGCGCGGCTACAAACGCGTCATCAAGGTGGCGCGCACCATCGCTGACCTGGAGGACTCAGGCGCCATCAAGGAGCGGCACCTGGCCGAGGCCCTGCAGTACCGGCCGGAGTTCGATTTGTGATAACATTGTGACACAGTCGCCTCATCTCGTGTTGTCGGAGGATGCGATCAATGATGTTTCGCCAGGCCATCAACCGCGGTGTTTGGGCGCGCATCGATACCCATCCCCGTGCTTCAACCCATACCCTCCATGCCTTCAGCGGGAATCGGCCCATGCGCGAACGGCTGCCGTGATCGAAATCGATACGGCGCCTGGCAACGGCTAAGACGCGGTCAGGGACACCCCGGACCGTTGTTCCTCTGGAAAGCTACCCGAGGTGCGTCTGTATCGGATGATGACCATGGAGACCCTCTTTTCACAGAGGCCGCAGATGACCTCGGCCAGCACGGACACTCCCCCCTGCGCGCACAGGGGGGAGTGAGGTTCACGTCAACCCCGGACGGGCGGCACGGCCGGACGGCGGGGCTACATGAACAGCGCGCTGACCGAGCCGTTCTCGTAGATGCGCTTGATCGCCTCGGCCAGGATCGGTGCCACGCTCAACACCGTGATCTTCTTGCATTCGGCGGCCGCGCCCCTGAGCGGCACGGTATTGGTGACGATCAGCTCTTCGATCATCGAACCGTTGATGCGCTCGATGGCCGGGCCGGAAAGGATCGGATGGCTGCAGCAGGCGGACACCTTCCTGGCGCCGGCTTCTTTCAGGGCCTTGGCCGCGTTGGTCAAGGTGCCGGCCGTATCCACCATGTCGTCCACCAAGAGGCAGTTCTTGTCCTTGACATCGCCGATGATGTGCATGACCTCGCTCAGATTGGCGCGCTCGCGGCGCTTGTCGATGATGGCCAGATCGGCCTGGAGGGGTTTGGCATAGGCGCGCGCCCTCTCCACGCCGCCGGCGTCGGGCGATACGATCACGAGGTCGTTGGCGTAGTGTTCCCTGATATGGTCCAGCATGACCGGCTTGGCAAAGAGGTTGTCCACCGGGATATCGAAAAAGCCCTGGATCTGTCCGGCATGCAGGTCCACGGTCAGGACCCGGTGGGCGCCCGCCACGGCCAGGAGATTGGCCACCAGCTTGGCCGAGATAGGGGTGCGTCCCGAGGCCTTGCGGTCCTGACGGGCATAGCCGAAGTATGGGATGACCGCGGCGATGCGGCAGGCCGAGGCCCGCTTGACGGCGTCGAGCATGACCAGGAGCTCCATCAAGTGCTCGTTGGTGGGCGGACAGGTGGACTGGACGATGAAGATGTCCTTGCCGCGGATGCTCTCGTTGATCTCGACGGCGGTCTCGCCGTCCGAGAAAGTGCTCACCTTGGCATCGCCCGGCGTGGTTCCGAGCAGGCTGCAGATGCTCTGCGTCAGTGGTTTGTTGGAATTACCGCCCAGGATCCTGATCGTTGAATTCATTCTGGTTGTCTCCTTGCCGTGTTAGAATAGGAATAAAGATATGGCTGGGACGGGAGGATTCGAACCTCCATAGCGAGATCCAAAATCTCGTGTCCTGCCATTAGACGACATCCCACCCTGCCCCTTTGGGGGGCCGAAAAACCTGTACGGTTGTAAAAAACGCTTACTATACTTCTTTGACCTTGTCCTCGTATTCGTTCAAGATCGACTGCTCGATCATATTGCGCATCTCCATGTTCAAGGGATGGGCGGTATCGCGAAAGGTCCCGTCTTTCCTCTTGCGGGACGGCATCGCCACGAACAGGCCCGTGGTCCCATGAATAACCCTCAGATCCCTTACCACGAAACAGTTATCAAAAACCACGGATGCGTACGCCTTGAGTTTATCATTGTTCTGAACCGGAAACACCTTAACTTCTGTAATCTCCATGCAGTCCCCCCGTCATTCGCGTTGTGGGTATATATCGATACCCCTCGTGTATGGACAGGCGTTCCATGCCGCGTCGCAGGTGCTCCTGGTCTTGATAGACCCCGAACACGGCGGATCCGCTGCCCGACATCA